>CAZANL010000330.1:0-5784 GCA_964486115.1 uncultured Planctomycetota bacterium | reverse complement strand
TGATTCCGCATGTACACAGTGCCCCGGCGGTGGCCTGCTGGCCAAGCTGGCCCAGAGGTTGACCGGCGGCCGCGAAAGGCACTAGGCGCCATCCCTTTCCGGTCCCTCGCTGGTGGTGCCCGATAGGCAGCACCGGCTAACGATAGTGTCCGAAATTCGTCAGAGGAGATATTCAAGATGATTGCGATCGAAACGAACGAGATGATGGGAATCGAGGGCGGTGGGTTTCTGCGAGACAAGCTCTCCGAGCTCGGCGACTGGATCTACGACCAGCTGTCCGAGGAGGACAAGAAGGCGGTGGACAAGGCCAAGAAGCTGATCGACGATCCGATCACCACGATCCGCGAGGAGATCATCCCCGGATAACAGCTGCGCGTGCGCGCGGGGGAAAGCGGTCCTCGGCGTCAGTGTGTTCGACGGTCAGGCTTGGCCGCGTGGTGCGGGCTCACAGCACTGTCGGCAGCACCGGCCAACGATGGTGTCCGAAATTTGTCAGAGGAGATATTCAAGATGATTACGATCGAAACGAACGAGATGATGGGAATCGAGGGCGGAGGCCTTCTGGGAGCGGTGGCGGTTGGAGTGGTCTTGGGGACAGCCGCGGCTTACGCGCTCTTCGAGGATGAGATCGACGAGACACTCTCGGCCGGGTGGGAGACCGTCAAGGACGGTGCGCGCAAGGGCCTCGGTCTGGGCGTGACCTACGAGGGTGACGCAAACGTGGATCCGACCAAGCTATACTGAGCGACGGTCCAAGCGCCGAGGTGCGTGGGCAAGGCCGACCCGAGTGGGGTCGGCCCGGCCTCCCCCGGCGGAAGGAGGAGTCGATGAGGCGTCGGAAAATTGCGATCTTTCTCGGAATGCTGCTCGCCGGCGGCGGGCTGGGCCTGGCGCAGGAGGCCCGTCAGCCGAAGATCAACAACGTCACCGCAGCGGTGGGCGTCGAGGGCGCGCCGCTCTGGCTGTTCGCCGTGGCGGATGGCTCCAAGAGCACGGTGGCGGTCTCGGCCGAGCGGAGCCAAGAGATCCTGATCGGTCGGCTCCCGCTCGCGCGCCCGTCCAGTCGGGTCAGGTGGAAGGTGGTGGCCGGCCGCAAGGACACCGGAGGCGTCGGGATCGCCGACCACTGGCACATCTTCGCCCATGACTCGCACTGGATCTCCTTTTCCACCGCGCGGGCCAACCAGAGCTACCTGCTCAAGCTGGACCGCAGCTTCGTGCGGCAGGGGCTGTGGACCGTCGCCCGCGGGGAGCGGCGGATGCCGACCAACGATCACTTTCTGGTCGCCGAGAAGGACGGCGTGGCGGTGGGCCACTTCTTGCCAGGGTACGGGACCCGGCTGTTCCGGTTCGATCGGCGCGGGCGGCTGCGGGCCAAGATCGACCTCGGGGGAGGCCGGTACCGGCACGGCAACGGCTCGTCGGCCCATCGCTCCGCCGGGGGCCATCTGTTGCTGGCCTCCGAGCACCTCAACATGGTCGCGCAGGGGAGCGTGCTGTGGATCGAGGCGGACAGCCAGTGGGCGCTGAAGAGCGTCAAGACGCTGCTCGAGGAGAAGCGGGCTCACATCGCGATGCCCAGCGGGGTGCGACTGAACAGCGGATACTGGATCATCCACGCCAGGGTCTGCAGCGGCGCCTATCCTCGGGGGGTGCGTCCCCCTCCCGCGCCGCCGCGCAGTGACGGGCGGATGGCGCCCGACGACGGCGCGATCGTGCGGTATCTCATCTCGCCCAAGGGAGCGGTCGTCTCCCGCCGGGTGCTGGTCGACAAGGGGGGAAACCGGCCCCACACCGCGCTGGTGGGCAACCGGCTGATCACGACCTGGGATGGGCGCGGGGGGGCGAAGATCCGCATCGACAAGGTCGTCGACTGAGGCGCATCCGGCAGGATCTGGGCAGGATCCCGCCAGCGACGGTGTACCAGCCGTCCCCAGCGGGCCTGTCACAATTCAGAGATGTCATGCTGCTGGCGTTTTTCTGGCAGAACGGGTGCTCAAATATTGGCTAAGGTTTGTTGATAGCGTTCTCGACGCCCTTCCAAACCGCACCAACAAACCCGGCAGCTGCCGCACCAATAGCGGCTCCCGGGAGAGTCCCCGTCTTGGCGCCCCAGACCACACCAACGGCCGCCCCCCCAGGTCCCCCCACCGCGGCGCCTGAGATGAATTGTCCAACCTCCTCCGCGGCCCCCTTTATTCCGCCCCAAACCCTACTCCAAAAACCACCGCCACCCTGGATCTGCCCCATCTCGCTCGGGCCCAACCGGTGGGGGTTGTTCGACGTGACGGGCAACGTCAGCGAGTGGTGCCGGGATCGGCACGTCTCCTATGCGCGCCCCACGCGCTGGGGCGATGGCTTGCGCGACGACCCAGCGGCTCGCTATCGCGTCGCCCGAGGCGGCTGCTACCTGCACTGGGCAGCCAAGGCGCGGATCGCACTCCGCGAGCATTTCACGCCGAACTTCACCAGCGCCGGGCTCGGCCTGCGTCCCGCGCTGGGCACTACGAAGTAAGTCAGCAGACCGGTCGAGGCAAGGCCCCCATCTTCCCCGAGGCCGCAGGTCGTCGATCGCGGCTCAGTGCCCTACGATCCGGAGAACCTCCGAGACGTGCGTCAGGCCTTCCGCTGCGCGGCGAATGCCGTCGGCCGCCAGGGTGGTCATGCCCTCGTCGACAGCGATCCGACGCAGTGTGTCCTCTGGTTCACCGCGGCCCAGCGCCGCCGCCAGCCGGGGCGTCATCTGCAGCGCCTCGACCATCACGTCGCGCCCGCGATACCCGGTATTGGCGCAGCTGCCGCAGCCGACCGGTGCGCGGAACTCCCTGGGTAGTTCGCTCCAGTCCAGTCCGCCGTGGTTGGCCAGCTGCCGGGCCTTGTCGAGCAGCTCGCCCTTCGGCTCGGCGGGCTCGCTGCAGTCGGGGCACAGCTGGCGCACCAGGCGCTGCGCGACGACGAGCTTGACCGTGTCGCAGAGGATGTAGGGAGACGCCCCTAGCTCGACCATCCGACCCAGCGCGCGCACCGCGTCCTTGGTGTGCATCGTGGTCATCATCTTGTGTCCGGTCAATGCGGCCTCGCAGGCGACCAGCAGGGCGTCATCGGTGCGGATCTCACCCAGCATCAAGACATCGGGATCGGAGCGTAGCGAGGCGCGCAGCAACCTCTCGAACGTGAGCCCTTCCTTGTATTGCACCTGCAGCTGCACCATCCCCGGCAGCAGGTACTCCACCGGGTTCTCGATCGTGATCACCTTTTGCTCTTGCTTGGCCAGGTAGCGCAGACAGCCGTACAGCAGCGTGGTCTTGCCGCAGCCGGTGGGCCCGGTGACCACGACCATGCCCGCCGGAGCCTGGCTGCGCAGCTGCTGGCCCATGGGGCGATCGCTACGATCGCCGCGACCCGCCCCTCCTGGTACTTGTCGGGGCAGCAGGATTTCACCGATCACCCGAGCATCCAGGGGATGGGGTACGGCTTGGTCAAGAACCTGGTCGGCGGAGGCTCGGTCGGGTCGGCGCTCTCTCGGGTCAAGGCCCAGATGGACATCACCGGACCCTCCTGGCTGTCCAATCTGCTGGTCTTCAATCAGTATGGCTGTCCTGAGGTGGAGTGGCGGGTCGAGTAATGCTGCAAGAGGTTGCGTCGATCACCGCCGCGCCGTGGAGGGGAGGGCCGGGAGTTCTCCGGTCAATCCGTCAGGTGATCGGCGGTGTCGACAGCAGTCGCTGATACAGAACGGCCTGGGAGAGGGCATCGGCCAGGGCGTTGTGTGGGCCCAGGTGGGTGCGCATGCCCAGGGTCTCACGCAGTGCGGTCTGCCCACTCATTGCGTCGCCGTCGGCGCGGAACACCCCGCGCGCAATGTTCTTGGTGCAGGCCGGAAACGGGTCGAACGGGTCGGCGACCTCGTAACGGACGAAGTGAGCCGCCAGGTGGGCCCAGTCGAACGAGGCGTTGTGGCTGACCAGCCGGTGAGGCGCGGGCCCCGTCGATGCGACCCAGGCGACGAAGGCCTGCAGCGCGGCCACAGGATGCGTGCGGGTGGCCAGGCGCTCGCGGCTCAGGCCATGAAACTGCTCTGACTCCACGTTCCAGGGTGCCCAGCGCGGCGGCTGCAGTTCGCAGTAGAACAAATGGGGCTCGGAGAACGATCCGGTCATCTCACCCGCCCGCTCGACGGTGTCGGCCAGGCGGTCCCACTCGGCTTCCCAGTCGTGCGTGGCGAGGCAGGCACCGATCGAGATGATGGGCGAAGCGCCCAGGTCGGTGCCGCCGGTCTCGAGATCAACCGAGATGCAGGTGGGTGTCGGTCTGTCGTTCATTCCCCCAGCATCCTCCCGGTGGCGCAGACTGCAAGAGGAGAATCTGGGAGCAGCGGCGGTTGGCCCCAGTTGACGAGTGGATTTTGGGTCGCTAACCTGAAGGCTGTGGAGCAACAGACCAGCATGCAGGGGGGCCCGGGCCCGTTTCCCGATACCTGCTGGAGCTTGATCCAGCGTTGTCAGTCGGTCGAGCCGGTCCGCGGCGAGTTCGATCAGCTGATCCGGCGTTACTGGCCACCGGTCTACTACTTCGTCAGTCGCAACTGGACGCGCAATCGCGAGGAGGCCAAGGATCTGACCCGGGCCTTCTTCCTGACCTTTATCGAGAAGGACTACCTCGAAGGAGTGGCTGCCGAGAAGGGCCGTTTCCGTAGCTTCGTCTGCGCCGCCCTGCGCAATTTTCTCTCCAAGCAGAAGCGCGCCGCGGGGGCCGCCAAGCGGCGGCCCCCGGGAGGCATTGCCTCCACTGGATGCGCTCGCGGGGGAGCAGTTCAACTGGGAGGTGCCGGATCCCACCCAGCGCGACCCGGTCGAGCAGTTCAACGAGGACTGGCGGGGTGTGGTCCTGCGGGCCGCTGTCGAGCGGTTGCGGAGAACTGCGGCGCTGGCCGGCAGGGTGTCGCTGTTCGAGGCCTGGATCGACTACGACCTGGAGCCCCATGGCGAGGGCTCCGGTGAGCGACCGACGCATGCGGCGCTGAGTGCGAAATATGGCCTGACACTAAACCAGGTGCGTAACGGTCTGGCCTGGGTCCGTCCCCGCTTCATCGAGGCCTTGCGATCCGAGTTGACCGACCTGGTGGCCTCTGAAGAAGACCTTCGCAATGAAGCGCGCGAGTTGTTCGGCCTTGAGTTTTGAGCCGAGCGTGGCGATGGGTGCAGTCTGATTAGCCAGCGCGAGTCCCCCAAGACGGAAGACCCGACCTACGAATCGGTGCTAAAGATCTGTCGCCGAGTCTGGGATCCAGGCCAAGAGGGGGCGAGGGCGGGGGGTGATCATCCGGCAGGACCTGTTCTTCAGCTGGGGGTGGATGGGCGTTCCACGATAAGCCACAAGGAGACCCAGCGGGGCGAGCGCCCCTTCCGGCAGGAGCGCCTATCGCCCCAGCGGATCGGTCGCTTCGAGATCGTCCGCGAGATCGACCGGGGTGGCGTGGGAGTGGTGTACGAGGCACGTGACCCCGAGCTGGAGCGACGGCTGGCGCTCAAGGTGCTGCGTCTTGAGGGTGAGGAAATCGAGGCGCGCTTCAGGCAAGAAGCCCGTCTCGCGGCCCGGCTTGTGCACCCCAATATCATTGCGATTCACGAGGTCGGTCAGACGACAGACCCATCGAGCGGGGAGGTTATGCACTATGTCGCGATGGACCTGGTCGAGGGGAGCACGCTGTCCGCCGCCCTGCCAGGGTTGTCGCTGGACCAGCGCATCGAGCTGCTCAAGCAGGCTGCCCATGGAGTGGGACAT
>CAZANL010000329.1:1567-5795 GCA_964486115.1 uncultured Planctomycetota bacterium | reverse complement strand
CCTCAGCAGCGCACGGCCGAGCCAGGCCCGGGCCATCACTCCCTCGGTCGTCTGAACGCTCTGTGACGTCAGATCCTGGAAGAGGTCGCGCGCGACCCCTATCCGGCCCTTCTCGAAGTGGAGTCGCCCCAGGGCGAGTCGGGCCCTGCGCCTCGTGGGATCGTCGCTGGCCAGGTGGGATGCCTGCCTCAGGTGTGCCAGACGAATATCGAAGGAGCGTTCCCGGCTGGCCAGGATCAACTCGAGCTGGGCGCGTAGCTCGTTGTACGGTGCGTGGGTCATCGCCTGGTCGGCCATCGCAGCCCGTTCTGTGGCCGAGAGCCGCTGGTAGTGGGGGCTGGCCATCACCCGGTCCAGCCTCCGGCGCATTTCTCCGGGCTCCAGTCGCCGTGTCAGGGAGGACAGCGCTGCTTGCTCGTCTCCCGGTACGTCACCGTTGAGCACCAGCATGAGTCCCTGAACCTGATGAACGTAGAACCGCACGTGCTGCCGGGTCTCGCGGCGGGCCGCTCGCTGGATTCGCAGCAGCCCGACCTGCTGTTTGATTACATGACCGCCCCAGGCGGCCAAGGCCAGCAGGCCGGCGATGATGAACATTGGGATCGCGGAATGCCGGTGCATTCAGTCTTCAGTCTGGCAGCGGGGAGTGGCCTGATCATGCTCCATTTGGTCAGCATAACGAGTGCTTGGAGCGGGTGCAACTTGACGGCGCCACGGCTGGGGGCAAGAATCGCACGTGGCCGCGCCCTGGCGGCAGCCGATGGTTCGAGGAGAACGCATGATGAAACGGATTGCGGTGATCTGTCTGGTTGGGACGATGGTGGTCTGGTTGCTGCCCTCACATTCGCAGGAGAACAGGCAGGTGTCCGCCCCGGTGCCGGTGGGGACGATCCTGGCCTGGCATGTGCCGGGCGGCAGCACCGCGAAGCCTCCGGCTGGTTGGCAGCTGTGCGACGGTTCGCGGATCACCGCATCGCGTTTCACCGGTCGTTTTGGCCAGGGGCATCACATCCCCAACTTGAACGGCAACGCCAATCCGACCAGCAAGCTCAACGCGGGGCAGCACAGCTATTTGCGTGGCAGCGCAGAGTCCCCGTCCAGCGGATACGGCGGCCAGAATACCCAACGTCATCGGCACGGCCTGGCGCGCCACTCACATGCGATCGGCCACAGCCATGGCATGAGCCACTCCCACGGGGTGTCGCTGCAAACCAGCACGGCGGGGGGCATTGGCGGACGGGCGCAGCGTGGAACGATGCAGAGCACGGCGGGCCGCCACACGCACGATGTTCGGGGCTAGACCGCTAACGCCGCCTCCTCCTCGACGCAGAACGCCAGCGCGCGGAGTAGCGGGCCCCCCAGTCAGGAGCGCAGCGAGGGGGCCGAGGTCTCCAACGAGCCGCGCTATTTCGGCGTGACCTACATCATCAAGATCCACGACTGATCGTGCCGACCGACCAGGCCGGATGCGATCTGGCCTGTGAGTGGGGCCTGGAAGCGGTCACGCTGCTGGCGCCGATCAGCGATGTCTTGGTGATCGTCGACGTGCTCTCGTTCAGCACGACCGTCGAGGTGGGGGTCGGCCGCGGGGCGGTGCTGCTGCCCTTCCGCTGGCGGGATGAGACCGCGGCCTCCTTTGCGGCCGAACAGGATGCGCAGCTGGCCAGTCCGCGCGGGACTCCGGGCGCTTACTCGCTGTCGCCGGCCGGGATGCTCGAGGTGCCGGCCGGCGCTCGGATCGTGCTGCCCTCGCCTAACGGATCCACGCTCTCGACCGCGACTGGAGACACGCCGACGCTGACCGGTTGCCTGCGCAACGCGACGGCAGTGGCCGCCGCCGCAGCCGCGATTGGGCCCCGGATCGCGGTGATCCCTGGCGGCGAGCGATGGGCCGCGGGACAGGGGTTGCGTCCAGCGATCGAGGATCTACTGGGCGCCGGCGCAATCCTCGGCGCGCTCTCTGGGCTGCCATCCCCCGAGGCGCAGCTTGCGATCGAGACCTTTCGAGCCGTTGCCGCGCAGGTCGATCAGCTGGTCTGGGACTGTCGTTCCGGCGAAGAGCTGCGGGAGCGTGGGTTGGAGCGGGACGTGCGGCTGGCTGGAGAGCTGAATGTCAGCCAGACGGTTCCGCGTCTGTTGTCGGGGGTGTATCGGAGCGTCTGAGCGCGCCGCGAATCCAGCGCATTTCTCGGATCAGCCGCCGGTCCAGCAGCAGCATCGAGAGCAGGTAGGCCAGCGTCGCGCAGCCCACGCCGAGGGCCAGCGTGAGCGGTCCATCGATTGGCTGGCGCAGCGCGAAGCCCAGTCCGCTGACTGCGCCGATGACGATCAGCGGGGCCCAGAGGCTGCGGGTCAAGCTGATTGGCGCCAGCCGCTTGAGCACGACCAATCCGACCAGCGAGGACGGAATCAGCGTGAGCAGCACGGCCCAGGCCGTCCCTGCAATTCCGTAATCGCGTGTCAGCGGGTAGACCAGCGCGCTCAACGTCACGGCGTTGAGCCCGTTCGCGAGCAGGAACATCCCGGTCTTGGACCGGACCTTGAATACGTCGCCGGAGAGGCCGATCACCACCCTCAGGGTGGTTGCCCCCATCAGGATCTGTAGCGCCTGAGTTGCCGGCAGCCATTTCTCGCCGAACAGCACCCGGATCAACGGTTCGGCGAACAGCAGCGTCACCACTAGCGGGAGTCCCGAGAAATAGGCGGCATAGCGCATTATCGCCTCGAAGCCGGGCGTCATCTGACCCTGGCTGTCTAGCCGGACCAGCACGGGGTACGTCACCTGGGCCAGCTGCTCGCGGAACTGATACAGGTAGCGTGGAATGCGGAAGGCCAGGAAGTAGTAGCCCAGCATCTGGGTGCCGAACAGACGCCCGACCACGATGTCGTCGATCTGCCAGTAGTAATAGGCCAGGGCGCCGGCCGCCACCAAGGGCAGGCCAAACGCGACCGCCTCCTTGAGAATCGCCCGGTCGAACGCGATGCGGGGCTTGCGCGGCGAGAGGCGCCAGAGCAGGCACACCTCGAGGGTCATCCGAACGACCTCGCCGATCAGCAGACTCCACAGGCCGAAGCCGGTCAGCGCCAGGCTGATCTTGATGGCCGGGCTAATCAGGGTGCCGACCATCGCTGGAGCGTAGGATCGGCCGAATGCCAGCTGCCGCTCCAGCATCGAGCCGGTGAAGCCGAACGGAAGGACCAGGAAGCTGATCAACATGACCCAGACGCCATGCTCCAGGCCCGCTCCACCGGCCAGTCGTACCAGCGGTCCAGCCAGCACGAGGCCCAGCGCCGCGACTGTCAGGCTCTGGATCAACTCGAACGTGAACAGCACGTCCAGCGCGTTATCGGCGTCCGCCTCGTCCTTCCTGGAGATCAGATACTGGCCGGTGTGGAAACTGCGCAGCAGGCCGAGAAAGCCCACCGCGATGAGGATCTGGGTGAACTGGCCAAAGTGGGTGGGTAGCAGCACACGGACGAGCACCATATGCGTGGTGAAGCCGACGAGAAAGCGTAGCAGGACTAGCGTGACGCTCAATGCGCCCCCGGCTACGCCGCTGCGGATGACATGCGTGATCTCAGCGTGGGCGATGGCGTCCCATGTTCCGGCTCGGAGAGCCGATGTCAACTACTCGTCGGACAGGTCCCGTAAAAACCGTGCGGCGCCGAGAGCCCGGCGGTCTTGCGCACCGGAGGTGCCGGATTGCATCGCGGATGTCTTGTCGCGGGGGCGGAGTGCTCGGTCTTGCTGGTCGTCGTGGTTAGAACAGGGCTACCAGGCCGAGGAGCATGCTGGTCACGTTGCGCCAGCATTGGGAGAGGCTGCCCGTAGCGGAGGTGATCTCGGCTGCCTGTGTAAGGATGCAGCGAGTGGCAGCCAGGCCGAGCAGTGGGCAGATGGGCCAAGACCAGGGGTGGGCCGACTTGATCTTGCGAGATCTGCTGCAGCGACTGAACGAACCACACCGTGGTTGGTCCCGGGGCGCTGGCGCTTGCCGGGACAATCCTCTAAAGTAAGATGAGCGCGATTATAATGTGTATGGCACCCTAGTCGGCAGCGTCACCCCATGGCTCCCGAAACCCCCAAAGATCCGAACCCGGACAAGAAGCATCAGGAGGGCATCGAGGTCCTCGATCGGCCCGAGGTGAAGAAGCCGACGATGTACCGCGTGATCCTGATCAACGATAACTACACCACCCAGGAATTCGTGGTTCACGTCTTGCGGGT
>CAZANL010000329.1:0-1557 GCA_964486115.1 uncultured Planctomycetota bacterium | reverse complement strand
ATTTTCGTAAGAGCCCGACCGAGGCGATGTTCGTGATGCTCAAGGCTCACAGCGCAGGTAGGTCGCTGGTTGGGGTTTACACCAAGGATATTGCCGAGAGTCGGGTGACGCATGCGCTGGATGAGGCGAGACAGCTCGGACACCCGTTGATGATGACCACCGAACCGGACGAATAGACTAATGTTGAGCAAGGACCTGGAACTGGTAATCGACATCGCGATCAACGATGCCTATCGGAGGGGACACGACCTGGCGACGGTCGAACATCTGCTGTTCGCGCTGGTCCACGATGAGGAAACAGCCACCGTGCTGCAGCACAGCGGTGCGGACCTGGACAAACTCAAGGCGCGGCTCGACGCTTTCCTCAGCGAGGAATGGGACAGCGTCGACCATGACGAGATCCATCAGACCCAGCCCAGCATTGGCTTTCAGAGAGTCTTGCAGCATGCTCTGTTTCACGCCCAGGCATCGCAGAAAGAGGAGGTCAGTGGACCCGACGTGCTGGTGTCGGTATTTCGCGAGGTCGACTGTCACGCCGTGGTCTTCCTCAAGGAGGCCGGCGTCGAGCGGCTGGATGTGGTCAGCTACGTCAGCCATGGCGTGTCCAAGGTGGGGGGACGGGATCCCAGTTTCCAGTATGCTGACTCCGAGGAGGAGGGCGGCCATCAGTCGCTCGACGAGGCGCTGGCCGCGTTCTGCACCGACCTGACCGAGCAGGCGCGGGAAGGTCGGCTGGATCCATTGGTCGGACGGCAAGACGAGCTGACCCGGACCGTTCACATCCTCTGTCGTCGGCGTAAGAACAACCCGCTCTACGTCGGCGAGGCGGGTGTGGGAAAGACCGCCATGAGCGAGGGGCTGGCTCAGCGGATTGTCGACGGCAAGGTACCCAACCGGCTCAAGGATGCCGAACTGTTCGTGCTCGATCTCGGCGCTCTGCTGGCGGGGACCCGCTATCGGGGGGATTTTGAGAACCGGCTCAAGCTGGTGCTCAAGGCGCTCGAGCAGCGTGAGACCACGACGATCCTGTTCGTCGACGAGATCCACACGATCATCGGCGCGGGCGCCACCTCGGGCGGGAGCATGGATGCCTCGAACCTGCTCAAGCCGGCGCTGAACAAGGGAACGCTGCGCTGCATCGGATCGACGACCTACAAGGAGTATCGGTCGATCTTCGAGAAGGACCGAGCGCTCTCTCGCCGTTTCCAGCGTATCGATCTGGACGAGCCCACCCAGGAACAGTGCGTCGAGATCCTCAAGGGGCTGCAACCCCAGTACGAGGCTTTTCACGGTGTGGTGTACGAGGAGCAGGCACTGAAGGCAGCGGTCACGCTCTCTTCACGTCACCTCCACGACCGGCAGCTGCCGGACAAGGCGATCGATCTGATCGACGAGGCGGCCGCCGGCTTGAAACTCTCGACGGAGGATGAGGGGGTCACGCCGCTGGTGACAGAGGAGGTGATCGAGACCTGCGTTGCGCGAATGGCGCAGATCCCCCCCAAACAGGTTAGCCTCGACGACCGTGAGGCTCTGCAGGAGCTAGAGGCCGAAATGGGG
>CAZANL010000328.1:0-5796 GCA_964486115.1 uncultured Planctomycetota bacterium | reverse complement strand
TTGCGCCGTGCGATATCCTGACCATCACGGGCTGGCCTTGTGCGACCTGTGGCTATACCACCGCAGTCACTCTGCTGGCGCATGGTCGGCCGCTCGCCGCGATTGTCACGCAGCCGGCCGGGGCGCTGATCGGGGTCGGACTGTTCTCCCTGCCCTTCTTCTCTCTCTGGGTAATCCTCACGCGGCGCCGGCTTCTCGGCCCGTTGCTCGACAGGGTGGGCATCGTGTGGGTGGCGCTGATTCTGTTGGTTGGCGGGTGCAGCTGGGTTTACAAGTTGCTCTTGTTCCACTAACGTCATATTCTCCTGCGCCATGGCACTGCACGAGTCGATCGTCGAGAGTATTCAAGGGTTCTCTCTGGCCAAGTACGCCACGTGGTTCTACTACAAGCCGGACCGGCTGTTGTTCGACTGCGGCGAGGGGATTTCCTCTAGCCTGCAGAACTTCGTCTACGGAGTGAAGTCGATTTTTCTCAGCCACCGGCATGGGGACCATGTCTGGGGGCTGCCAGGCTTCCTGCTTTCTCGCGCCTCTTCAATGGGAGATCACGAGAAGCCGGTGACGATCTATTATCCGGGCAAGGACAAGTTCTTCGGCAAGCTGCGGCGGTTGATCCACGACGTGCTCCCCCGCCCACCTTTCGAGATTCACTGGCAGCCGATCGAGGCCGGGGCGGTGATCCCGCTAAATGCCGAGGGACGAATGTTGCGGACGTTTGCCACCGGCCATCTTGGCGGTGGCCGAAGCTTGGGTGCGAAGGTGATCGAGGTCCGCAGCCGGCTGAAGAAGGAGTACTCGACCTTGTCGCAGCCCGAGATCGTTCAGATCGTGCGGGAGAAGGGCAAGGACCACATCTCAGAGAAGTACGAAAAGATCCTGCTGGCTTACGGTGGAGACTCTCCCGGCCTGGATCCAGAGGTGGTCAAGGACGCCGAGGTGTTGCTTCACGAGGCGACGTTCCTGGCAGCCAATGACATGGAAGGGGAGCAACACGCGACGGTCGGGCAGGCACTCGAGGTCGGTGTGGCGGCCGGAGTTCGCGCGCTGGTCCTGTTTCACATCTCGACGCGTTATCGACACCGTGAAGTCAAGGAGGCGATCCGTCGAGAGATCAGTCGGCTGGAACCAGACTTCGCCATTTACTATACTTTTCCCAGGGGGTTTCCGACCCAGCTGGCCTGTGTTCGTAAGTCGGCGTCGGAGCGGTCGCTCCCCATGCCGAAGTCATGAGCGCTTATCAAGACGACCATGCGTATCTGGAAGGGCAGTTCCGGCTGCTCGATCTGCGGATCAAGATCCAGCAGGCAGGGCAGGTAGAGTTGTGGGACGACGACCTGCTGTGCCAGGACGGGCAGGTCGACCTCCATCAGGAGCTGGAGGAGATGACGGCGGCACACCGCAAGCGACTCGCCGCCGCCGAGGAGGCGGGGCACACTTTCACGGTCGAGGAGCTGGCCAGGCAGTGCGAGCTCGATGAATTCGAGCGGGATCTGCTGTTGTTGCTGGTCTACAAGCAGTTCGTAGACACCCCCTTCCTCAACACCGGTCACGCGCTGCTTTCCGTGCTGGCCAAGGATCGCCTGGCCCTGATGCGATTGACTCGCTCGTTGCGTGTGGACGGTCGGCTGCGGGGCCATCGACTGGTGATCTGCGATCAACACGATCCCCAGGCCAACTTGCTGGAGGCGACCTACGACCTGTCGCCGACCCTGCTGTCCGAGTTGACCGGGTTCGAGCCATGCACCCTGCCCGAAGTCGAGACGACGGTCGACCCATCTTATCGTGGCTATCTCGAGTTTTGGTTCAAGCGTGTTGCTCTGATGGAGCACCGCCTGGAGTTGATGACCACCCTGCGGCAAGAAGATCCGCTCTTCGGCGATCGAGTGCTGTCTGGGTTGGGCCAGCCAATCGAATCACTGGAAGCTCAGATGGGCCGGCTCGACGCAAAGATCGCGGAGTATGAGCGCCGGGACCCGGATGCTCACGCCCAGTTCCCGCTGGAGCGCATCGGGACGGAGCACGATCTGTCAGTGGAGGAGAAGTCGATCCTGGTCATCCTGCTGCGTAACTCCCTCGGGTTGGGGGGTGATTGCTTCATGGGGCTGGGGTGCGACGGCAAGAAGCTGCTGGCAATCGTATCCGCCAGCGAGACCAGCATGATCCGCAACCGTCAGCTGCTGTACAACAACGGCACATTGCGCACGGCCGATCTGGTTCGTCAGGAGCGGGGGTGGCCCGGTCAGAACTTCCTCGACGCGGAGTACGAACTGCCCGAACCGATGATCCGCCGGCTGCTCGGGCACCTCACCGAGGGCGCGGGTCCAGGCGACAAGTCGTCCGTTGAAACCAGTGAGGAATCGCTGTATCGGATGACCGAGCCGCGCTTCACACTGGACGACGTGATTCTGGACCCAGCCAAGAAAGAGCGGCTGGTCGTTGCTCTGCAGCAGGAGCAGCATCACGAGTTGATCTTCGAGAAATGGGGGTTTGGTGAGGCGGTTCCCGGTCAGTCCGGGTTGTCGATCCTGATCTCCGGTCCCCCGGGGACGGGCAAGACGATGCTGGCCGAGGCGATTGCCAGCTATCTGGGCCAGAAGTTGCTCCTCGTCGATTACTCCCAGGTGCAGAACCTGTTCGTTGGTGAGACCGAGAAGCGGATCGTTGGTGCATTCAAGCAGGCTCGGGAGTCAGGGGGTGTGTTGGTCTGGGATGAAGCGGATGCGATGTTTTACAGTCGGGACTCTGCGACCCAGAGCTGGGAGAATCGGGACGTCAACGTGATCCTGCAGGAGATCGAGCGGCATCCAGGAGTGGTGGTGTTGACGACCAACCGTAAGCGCAGCCTCGATGCGGCGCTGGATCGCCGGATGGGTGTGAAGGTCGAGTTGTTTGGTCCCGGACCACGTGAGCGGGAGCAAATATGGCAGCGTCATATTCCCGTTGCCGCTCCGGTGGCCAACGACGTGAACACCCGTGCGCTTGCACAGCTGTACGACGTCACGGGGGGCCAGATCCGCAACGCCGTGCTGGCCGCAGCGCGGGCCGTCGCGGCTCGCGGTGGCGAGCACCCCGGGATCTCGATGCGGGATCTTGTTTCAGCGATCGAAGAAGAGATCGACGCGGGCTGGTCTGAGGTCGGAAGGGGCCGCCTCGGTTTCTAGCCTCGTCGCGAGTGTTGCGAGGCTCTCGGTTTGCACGCGGTCGACAGACCTGTAGGGTGCGACCGAATGAAGACCGCTGGGTTCGCAGTTCGTACGGCAAGGCTTGCAGGGGACAGGCGGTCGGCCCTAGAGCGTGAAGTCCGGCCCGCTCGGAATCGCTCGTCCGCTGAACGGAAACTCCTGCCCGAACAGCGAGTGAGTGATCCCGGCCCGCGGGTCGCCGAGGTCGAAGGTGACGGTGTGCACGGACCGTTCACCAGCGCCCGGGTTGCAGATCACTGTCTGGCCGATCCTGTCATATGCGCTGCTGGTCTTGTATGGGCTCTCGTGGATGTGGCCACACAACAGGATCAGCGGCTGGTGGGTCTCGATCCAGCTGCGAATCGCTTGGCTGCCGATGTGGCGCCCGTCGAAGATCACGTCGCAGTTGGTGTCGTGTGGTGGCGCATGAAAAACACAGACGGTCCGCGAGGGGTTGCCGGGGACCGGTAAAGCGGCGAGTTCCTCGGCCAGCGTCGGAAGCCCGGCTAGATGCTCGCGCAACATCTGCTCACGCACTGAACCGTCGGCCTGGCTGACAAGGCTAGAGCCCTCGAACTCGATTTCGCTCTCGGGGACGTCCAGGCGTTCCCAGTCCTTTATCGGGTAGGGGCTGGGAGGTATCAGGCCGAAGCCGACCAGCTCCCCCTGTTCAAGCGCTACCCGCTGGCCGTGTAGCGGCTCCCACAGATCATCGAGCGCGCCCTCGATGCAAGCCCGCCAGTCGTGATTGCCAGGGATGAAAAAGACGCGGATCCTCGGTGCCAGCCGACGCAGCTTCTCGAGCATGGGCCGGAGAGTTTCTTCGAGGAAGCGTCGCTGCAGGGTGAGGTCCTCCTCGGGCTTCTCGAAGAGCATTGAGCCGTTGGGCAGCAGATCTCCGCCGAGCAGCAAGACATCGACCTTGTCGCGCCATGCGGCTTCGAAGAGTTGTTCGTACTGGGCTGGTTGTCCGTGCAGGTCGGTGGCGTAGGTGATCCGCATGCGGACAGGGTAAGCGTGGGTTAAAAAAAAGAAAGGCCTCTGCCTGGCGTGGCAGAGGCCCCTTCATGTGTGGGGATCAAAGCGGAAACTACAGTTGGCGTCAAAGTAACTATCCATTACGCACATAGTGTGCCAGTCGCCTGGTGCGGGGGGAATCAACGAAAATAAAGGGCTTACGTCAAAAGGGGAGGGTCCTGGGCCCGCCGGCCCTTTTCGCGGTGACAATTATTGTCTTCGCCGGAAGTCCGAGGTGACAGGCAGTGTCATTCGGCCTGGTGCAGGATTGTCGGGGATGGTTTGTGCGCTGATCAGGTTGAGCCATTTCTCGGTGTGGCAGTTAATATTGAGACGGCGGAACTCCTGATATTGCAACGTCGGGACTCCCCGGATACCATCTAGCCCCGATTTCCGGACCGTTAGCTCAGTTGGCTAGAGCGCCTGCTTCACGCGCAGGAAGTCACTGGTTCGAGTCCAGTACGGTCCACCAACTTCCCTGATGAAATATCACTGGCAGCGCGCACGCCGCCGGCCGGTTCGCCGGCTGAGCGTCAGTCCAGAGGCGAGGACCTTACACGAGGCGCTGCCGGTTGCTGACATTCACGCCCACCAGCTGCTGCATCTGACCTATTGGGGCAACGATCTGGGGCGCCGCCAGCGATCTCCGCTCAAATGGAACCCGATTCGTCGCTGTCAGTGGGATCTGCCCCGAGCGCTCGAGGGTGGGGTCAAGTTGCAGGTGTTCACGGCCTATGCGCCGATGCGGCCCCTGCGCCGCTTGAGTAACCGCGCCGAGACGCACCGTCAACTCGACATTCTTCAGCGGTTTCTAGAACGCGAGTCGGATCGGATCGCCTGGGCCTCGACGACTGCAGTGGCGCGCGAGATCAACGCCTCTGGCCGCATGGCGGCAATGATCGCCGTGGAGGGTGGTCATTCTCTCGAGGGCGACCCCGGTGAGGTTGCGCGTCTGCGGGCGCGTGGCGTGCGCTATCTCACCTTGGTGCACTTTGCTGACAACGGCCTGGCACAGGGGGTGGAGCAGAAGTGGCACACCAATGAACCGTTGACCGAGACCGGGCGGGAGGTGCTGGTCGAAATGGAGCGACACCGGATGCTGCTGGATGTGGCGCATCTGACGCGTGCGTCGTTCGATGCCGTCTGCAGCGCGACCGAGCAGACCTTGATTTCGACACACACCGGCGTGGCGCGGCTTGCTGATGTGGAACGCAATTTGACTGACTGGCAGATAGACGAGATCGTTCGCCGGGACGGCTTGATCGGCGTGATCCCGCTGCCGATCTACCTCAAGAAGCACCTGATGGCGGACATCGAAGATCTGGCGGATGTCTTCTGCTACCTGGCGGAACGAGTCGGCCCGCGTTATCTGGCTTTCGGCAGTGACTTTGACGGTTTCATCTGGACCCCCAGTGGTTTCCGGGGGGTCGAGGATCTACCACAGCTGACCGAGGTATTGATGCGCCGTGGTTTCAATGGGCATGACATTTTGGGTATCCTGGGGGGCAATGCCTGGCGAACCCTCGAGCGCTTCGACGTGTAAATGCCGACGCTGATCATCACCACGCGCGATGGCATCCAGACGCAGGTCGAGGTC
>CAZANL010000327.1:0-5797 GCA_964486115.1 uncultured Planctomycetota bacterium | reverse complement strand
CGAAGGCGACCAGGGCGAGGCTGGCGGGTAGCCCGAGGACGGCGACCGCTGCCAGCGTGTGTACTGGCGACGAGCCCCGCACTGCAAACGCAGCAGCATAGACGAGGTGGGCGGCGAGAAAGCTGGCCAGTCCGAGCAGCAAGGTGTGCTCCGGTAACAGCAGGAGGTCACCCAGCCAGGAGAGGCACAATGCGGCCAGCAGCACCCGACCGTAAGGCGTCTGCCAGGCGCCATGCATCACGGCGGCGGCCAGGAAGCCAGTGGAAGCGAGCGGCTTGAAGACGCAGATGCCTGTTTGCCAGCTCAGGTACTCGGCGACAAGCAGGCAAAATACGAGCACCCCGACGAGGATCAGAGCGGTCGCTGGAGGACCTCCTGCCCCCCGCGGCGACCCGAATCCGGGCCGATGGGTCTGGCTGCCATGGGTTCGTGGGACAGAGCGGTCCGGCCCGGGCACGCGGGGGGCAGGTCGGCGGGATCGGCGGTTTGCTCCGGGTCCCTCCGAGGTGAGGGGGTCGCATTGGCCGACGGGCAAGAAGGGCCTGGGTGGGGCACTAGCGAGATGAGGCCACCGCTTGTTCCGTTTCCGGAACGGCGTCGAGAATCTTGTCCAGAATGTGATCCGGGTGAATGCCCTCTGCCTCTCCCTCGAAGTTGAGGATCAGTCGATGGCGCAGAGCCGGATGTGTGACGCGTCGGATATCGTCGCAGCTGACGGCAAAACGCTGGTCGAGGAGCGCGCTGACTTTGCCTGCCAGGACCAGCGACTGCAGTCCGCGCGGGCTGCAGCCGTATCTTACGTAACGTCGGGTTTCGTTGACCGATTGGGGCTTGTCCGGATGGGTGGCTAGCACGAGCCGTGCGGCGTACCGCTCCACGTGTGGAGCGATCGGAACCGCCTTGACCACATCTCGCATATCGAGAATGTCTGTTTTATTGGCCACCTGCCTCACCTCGGGCCAGTTCTCGCCGGTTGTACGGCTGGAGATCAATGTCAGTTCGTCCAGGTCAGGAAAGGGGACGTTCAGCTTGAGCATGAAACGGTCGACCTGGGCTTCAGGGAGGGGGTAGGTGCCCTCCATCTCCAGCGGGTTCTGCGTCGCCAGCACCAGGAACGGTGCGTCCAGCGGGTAGGTGGTCCCGCCCACGGTAACCCTGTGTTCCTGCATCGCCTCGAGCAGCGCCGATTGGGTCTTGGGGGTGGCACGGTTGATCTCGTCAGCCAGCACGATGTTGGCGAAGATCGGCCCCTGTTGGAAGCTGAAAGTCCGCTGACCGGACTGCGTCTCGAGCACCATGTTGGTGCCAATGATGTCTGCTGGCATCAGGTCGGGTGTGAACTGGATCCGCGAGAAATCGATATCGATCACTTCGGCCAGCGTTTTCACCAGCTGGGTCTTGCCCAGTCCCGGAACGCCTTCGAGCAGAACGTTGCCGTTCGCTAGCAGGGCAGTCAGTACCCCGCGGATGATCCCGCTCTGTCCGACGATCATCTGGGACATCTCTGACTGGAGACGTCCAAATACCTGACGGAAGCGGTTGACGGTTTCTTCGACGGATGCTTGGCTCATTTCGGTTTGATTCGCTGAAAGTACTGTTTGATGTATTCCCGCCGCCCCAGTGGCACCTTCTCCTTGACGATCCGTTCCTCGGCTGCCTTGCGGAATTTCTCGATCATGTTGCGGTATTCGAGGCCGGACTGAGCCTTGTCGTTTGTTCCCTTGATCAACATGATCTGCGACTGACCCTCCTGGCCTATCCGGTGGGCCTTCAGCTGGGCCGGATTTCGTTTGGACGAGAGGCGTTTGCCCTCACCGCTGCGCTTGCTCGATCCGTGGCCCGCTTTTGGCTGGCCCATCGAGAGGCTCCCCGGCCCGCGGCTGCGGCTGGAGGACTTGCGGTCCAGTGACAGATTGATCCAGCAGCGTGGGCAGGAGCACTTTTTCTTGCATTTGGGACAGTCCTTGTCCGCTGTTCGGCAAGGGCACTCGGCGCAGCTACCCTTGAACTGGCAGCCAATGCAGGGCCCCTTGGAAGGCCCGGAGCCCCGCCCCTGCTGTCCGCCAGAACCGAGACGCACCTGGTTTGGATTTATCCTGACCGGCTTGCCACGGTCCCGGTTCTGGTCGCGGTACTTGCGGTCCTGGCTCTGTCGCCGACTCGTGTACTTGTCACGCTCGTTGATCTTCACCTTGGCCCAGTCGAGTTGAACCTGGGCTTCCCTGGCCAGTCGGCCCAGCTGGTCCTGTCTGTTGACCAGCTGTTGTAGCTGCTGCAGCTTCTTGGCCAGCTGGGCCATTGCTTGGCCGGCCTCCCGGTTTCGCGCGCCGCCGAGAGCGGCCGCGGCCTGCTGCATCTGATCGGCCAGGTCCTTGGTGGACTTCGATCTCAATTGCTTTTTCGTCGATTCGAGTCGCTTGCGCAGCCGTTTTTTCTCGGCCGGCAGCAGCCGCTGCTGGGTGATGCGCCGCGCCAGATGGGCCAGCCCCTGGCTGGCCTGCTTCAGCTTGCCCCGGGCCAGTTTTCCCGCGACCTCCTGGGTCAGCCGGTCCTTGCCCAGTTCCTTGGCGAGTGCTGCGAGGTCCTGTGCCAGTCGTCTTCGCTTCTCCGCATTTGCCCGCTCGACGCCCTCCAGCTTTCGTCTCCCCTGACTGACCCGCTGCGTGGCCTGTTTGCGTGTGGTGCCTCGGCGCTGCAGGGTCTGCGCGACCTTACGCAGTTCGCCGGTGATCGGTTCTTTCTGGAGACGGGTTGCCGAGCCCGGCTGAGCGGCGATCCGGTCCGCCAGTTTTTTTAGTTGCTGGGCCACCGCTTCGAGTGTCTGGCGGGTTTTTTCGTCGGCCACCAGGGTGGCCTGGAGGGTCTGCGCAGGAGCGCCGGGCATGGCGATTGCGAGCGCTCCCAGCAAAAGCAGCGAGGCGAGTGCCAGCACCCCTCCCAAGGATGCCACTGCCGGCGGAGTGAGCGGATAGAGGCGCTCGCCCAGTTCGTCCGGTTGATGGCGTTGGGCGTCTGCCAGCAGAGCGTGCACGAACGGGCTGGACTGCCCGCGGAGCTGTAGCGCGCTGGCTAACCGGTCGTGCAGCCCGAGCCGCTGATCCAGCTCGCAGGCTGCCAGAAGCGGATCGTCGGACACCGGATGGTTGCGGTGGGCAGCGGCAGCCGCCATAGCGCTCACCGCCAGCAGCAGCATGGCGCAGACGACGCAGAGCGTAGCGATGCCTTCCAGGTAGGTGCTGCCCGATGGCCAGTAGGGGTAGGCCCACACTGCGGCCAGGAGAAGCAGGTACACGACGACCACGCTCCAGGTGATCCAGGCCAGGAAGGCCTGCCAGGCGGCGACCCGGCGAATCCTGCGCGTCATCTGGTCGACGAGGCGGTCGAGGTGGGTGGCACCCATCAACTTAAATAGTACCTCACGACTCGGCGGCTGACCCCAATTACTTGGCAAGTCCTGGCAAACTGGGTTGCCCCAGATACGGTCCGGGAGGCGTCGTGGTCGTGGCTGGTGGGATCAAATGGGCCTCCAGATCGGGCTGACGGGTTACTGTCTGGTGGATTCGGCAGTGCGGGAGGGGTGTGTTCCCGAGTCGCTGTCGAGTCGGATCGACTGAACGACGAAGTGGGTTTTGCAGTCGATGCACAGGACGTGGCCGTCGGAGGGATAGGTGGTGAAATCCAGTTCCTGGGTGCCACAGCGGGGGCAGTACTTGATATGTTCGCGCATTATCAGCCATTATAAGATGCCGTTCAGGGTCCGGTAACGAAATCCACACATCTGCCTTGGCTTGACGGTCGTCTCGTGGGTTGCTAAAGTGCAAAATAGCAACACCTTGGGAGATCTTGCCCTCTGGAGATTGGGATATGATTGGTCGCTTCGGCTTGACGCTGATCCTCGCCACGTTGGTCTTCACCATCATACCGACCACTGCTTCTGCACAGGACCAGAAAGTGCAGATCAACTTCGTGAACGTGAAACTCGAAGTGTTCGTGAAGTGGGTCGCCGAGATGACCGACAAGCGGTTTCTCTATTCGCAGGACATCGGCGGCAAGATGGTCTTCCTGCTCAGCCCGACGGCGGTGGAGCGGAGCAAGATCTACAGCATCTTCCAGCAGGTGATGGCCCACAATGGCTATGCCCTGTTCCCCTCCGGAGACAAGGACGGTGCGGTGATCCGGATCGTCGATACAGGCAACGCCAAGTGGCAGCCAGCGACGATCATCAGCCTGGCCGAGCTGGACAAGGCCAGTAGCTACCAGTACATCACCCAGGTCATCCCGCTTCATCATATCACCGCGCGGGCGGCCAATAACGCGCTGCGAATTGCCCGCCTGGCCGATCCGCGGGCCGGTCTGGTCGTGGGCCTGGACGACTCGAACACACTGCTGCTGACCGGATTCGCCCCGAACGTCAAGCGGATCTACGACGTCATCAAGCTGATGGACATCCCGGGGCCGAAACTGACGACCGAGCGGGTGCAGCTCAAGTGGTCCACGCCGGACTATCTGGTCCCCAAACTGAAGGACCTGGTCAAGCCGAGTGCCGCCCCGAGCCGTGGCGGCGCCAGGGCCGGGACCAGCGTCGGCACCGGCGCCGATCGCTCCTTCGTCAACCTGGTGGCCGACCCACGGACCAACTCGATCGTCTTGCAGGCCTACCCCGAGCGCCTGAGCGAGTTGAAGGCCCTGATCAAGAAGATGGACATCGAGCCCGTCGGGGACGAGGGCGGGATCCACATCTATCAACTCAAGCACCACAACGCGACCGACCTGGAAGAGGTTCTCTCCAAGCTGATCTCGGGCAAGGGAATCCCCCGGCGGGCGACAGAGGGACAACCCGGCGGCGGCGGCGGCGGCGAGAACTCGACCGAGCAGCAGACGGTGACCGTGGTGGCGGACAAGCACAACAACTCCTTGGTGGTCACCGGTAGTGCGGCCGAGTGGAAAGAGATCCGCATGATTCTGGTCGAGCTCGATCAGCGTCGTCCGCAGGTGTTGATCGAGGTGGCGATCGTCGAGATGAGCCCCTCGGAGGCGATGCGGATCGGCGTCGAGCTGGGTACGACCGACACCGCCCACGGCCGTGTTCGCGGCTTCGGCGCGACCAACTTTGGTCTCTCACAGCTGGCAGGCGCGGACGGGACTCCAGTCGACACGTTCGGCCCGGACGCACCGATTCGTGTTCCTTTTCTGCCGGTCGGGTCTGGAACGGGGTTTCTCTCCAAGGCAGACACTCTGCTGATCGGGGACGAGGAGCGGACGATCTTCAAGATTCCGATCATCCTCCAGATGCTCAAGGAGGACGTGGCCATCGAAGTGCTCTCGATGCCCCGTCTGGTGACCAACGACAACGAGACGGCCCACATCAAGGTGACCGAGGCGGATCCGGTGATCAAGCAAGAAACGACCACCTCGGGTAGCACGGTCAACAGCTTCGACGGCTTCGAGGAGGCAGGTACGGAGTTGACCATCACACCCCACATCTCCGCGGACAACTACTTGCGCCTGGAGATCTTGCAGAAACTCGAGGTGTTCCGTGGGGCGGCTCCGGTGGCCGGACTTCCCCGAGCAAAGGTGTCGCGTGAGCTCAAGTCGTCGATCACCATCCCGGACGGCCAGACGGTCGTGATGGGTGGGTTGGTGCGCAGCGAAGAGTCCGAAACCGTCCGCAAGATTCCGGTGCTGGGGGATATTCCCCTGCTCGGGATTCTCTTTCGCCGGACCGACAAGCTGGTCTCGAAGACCCGACTCTACCTGTTCATCACGCCTCACATCCTCTAGCAAGCCGACTTCAAGG
>CAZANL010000326.1:3964-5837 GCA_964486115.1 uncultured Planctomycetota bacterium | reverse complement strand
ATCCAGCTGGGTCCTGAGCGCCGCACCTTTTTTCTCGAGAGCCTCGATCTGAAGCTTCTGTTGACCCACCTGCGCACGCAGCAGCTTGTTCTCCTCCCGCAGGCGCAGCACCAGTGAGGCCAGCGGCAGCTCGACGGTCACGTCCCAGCCGCCATCCTTGCGGAGCTTCTCGGACACGACTCGGGCGCCACGCACATACCCCTGCAGCCACCCAACCCCATCGCCCTTGGGGCTCAGCCGCCCAAGCTTGGCCAGCAGGTTTCGCAGGGCCACCATCTTGGCCGCCCGCTTGGCCATCAACTCGCCGATCTTCCCCGGCTTCCCCTTGGGGGCATATCCTTTGCCAGTAGCCCGGACGACCAGGCCCTCTTGCGGATTTTTTCGTCCGTCGTCAGCCACCAGCGGGAGGACAACCACCAGCGCCATCGCCAACACCAAGAACCGTGTCCCGTTCACTTCATTCCTCCGGTCTCCCATGCCCCATGGACTCAAAAAGCCGATGATCGCACAACTCACACCAGATCCACGCTACCCGTCGCTGCGCGCCCAGTCGTAGGGGATCTCCGAACTGTGCGGGTCAACACGAAACTCATCAGGAGCATTGTAGTCGTACAGCTCAGTCGGACAGTTGATGATGATCGCCTCCCGATCGGAAACACACTTGAATCCGTGGTAGACCAGCGGCGGTATCTGGACCAGCAGCGGGTTGTGGTCCCCGATGAAGAACTCGTTGACCAGCCCCCTGGTCGAAGAATCGTCACGCGGATCGTAGAGCACGACTTTCATCATGCCAGCCACGCAGACAAAGTGGTCGGTCTGCTTCTTGTGGTAATGCCACGCCTTGACCACACCAGGATACGCAGTCGTCAGATAAACCTGTCCGAAGCGGATGAACAACTCGTCATCCGATCGCAGCATTTCCATCAGCCGACCCCGCTCGTCGGGAATGACCCTCAGCCGCTTCGTCCGCACACCCTCAATCGGTTCCATCTCGCCGTCACTCTTTCCGATGGTGCGCGAAGACGCGCTCGAGAATCTGATCCGTGCCGATCGTCGCTCGGTAACCGATCAGCCGGTTGATCTTGGTCAGGTCCGGTACCCGGCGCTGCATGTCCTCGAAGCCCGGTCCATAGGCCTGCTCGTAGGGGACGCAACGGATTTCCACCGTGCCACCGGCCTTTGCGGCCACCTTCTCGGCCAGTTGTTTGATCGTGATCTCTTCGGCGCTCCCGACGTTGAACACCTGACCCACGGCAGCGGGCTCGTCAGCCAGTTGAACCAGTGCGCCGACCACGTCGCTCACGTCACAGAAGCAGCGGCTCTGCGAGCCGTCACCGTATACCGTTATCGGGCCGCCGGACAGCGCCTGCTGGACGAAGCGCGGGATGACCATCCCATAATGACCGACCTGGCGCGGCCCAACCGTATTGAACAAACGCACCACCACGGTCGGCAGGCCGAGTTCCCGCCAGTATGCGAACGCCAGGAACTCGTCGATCGCCTTGGAGCACGCATAACTCCAGCGAGCCTTGGTCGTCGGCCCGAGAATCGAGTCGTCCTCCTCCGAGAAGGGGCCCTGGTCCCCCTTGCCGTAGACCTCCGAGGTGGAAGCCACGATCACCTTCTTCTTTTTCTTCCGCGCGTGCTTGAGTACCAGGCGAGTCCCTTCGATGTTGGTCTCGATCGTGCGCACCGGGCTGTCCACGACAAGCTGCACACCAACCGCAGCCGCCAGATGGAAGATCACGTCCGCGCCGTCGATCAACTCCGCCAGCAGCGGCTCATTCTCTATCGTGTCGATGGTGTAACGAAACCCCTCTCGACCCTTCAGTCCATTGATGTTGCTGATCGACCCCGTCGACAGATCGTCGAT
>CAZANL010000326.1:0-3954 GCA_964486115.1 uncultured Planctomycetota bacterium | reverse complement strand
CTGGCGGCCGCTTTCGAGCAGCCTCTCCGCGAGGTGGCTGCCGATAAATCCGGCGCCTCCGGTGATCAAATATCGGGTTGATGGCATGGCTGCCGTGCATCATAACCGATTCTCAGACAACATCCCTGCTACTTCGCCATCCTTGACATGGCGTTTTTGTGCACATAATAATGTCTGTCACACCCCCTTATTCGAGGTGACCATGCGCCAGCGCATCCTGTTGTGTAGCCTGATGATCCTGCTTGGGACGAGCGCCTGCAACGAAGTCGAGGAGCGGAATGACCCGAAACCGCGCTCGGTCAGCGTCAGCGAGGACGTGACCCTCAACTATCACAGCATCGACAACCCCATCGTTCTGTTTGCCCGCCTTGATCAGGAGATCAAGGGTTGGCAACAGGGTGTCAACTCGGGGAAGCCCCATCTCCTGCTGCAACAGGAGCGGATACTCGAGGAGTTGGCCCGGGGCAATTTCTCGGTCTTGGCCTCGAACCTCAAGAAAGGCAAGGAGAGCTTCCGCCGCATCGCCGCGATGGCCCTGGGCTTCTCACACGAGGAACGCGGGATCGCGCCCCTGATCGAGGCGCTTCGCGACAGCTCGCCCCAGGTGCGGGCCAACGCACTAGCTTCACTGGGCAATCTCCGGCAAGAAGGGACACCGGTCAAGCCGATCACCGACCTGCTGCTCAAGGACAAGGATCCCGCAGTCCGGGCCCACGCCGCCTACGCGCTATTCTGGATCCTCAGGCCACAACGTGATCGAGGTTGCCTGATGCCGCTGATCAAGGCCACCGCAGATCCGGACGCCGCAGTTCGAGCCCACGCCGCCCTGGCCTTGGCCTCGATCAAGAGCGACTTCGCCACCCCGACACTCTCCAGCCGCAGCCTGTTCGACGAGGACCTGCATGTGCGCTACAACGCCGCGCTGGCGCTGGGCGAGATCGGGGACAGAGCGGCGGTCGCACCGCTGATAGAGGCGCTCAAGGACCGTGAGTCGCAGGTGCGCAAAGCCGCGGCAACCTCGCTGGTCAAGTTGACCGGCAAGAACTTCGGACAGAACGCCGAGCGCTGGCGCCGATATGTCCGGGATAACCTGGGAGACCTGCAGCGCCCCCTGGGCCCCAAGACCGGCGGCAAGGACAGCCCCGGACACCCGAAGAAGGGGAGCAAGGGCTCGGGCAAATAGTCCCGCCGATGGGCGGCTTTCAGCCTGATGGCTGCGCCGCCCTGCCCCGACTCCCTGCCAGCTGCTACTCGGCCGCCATGAACGGATAGCGATAGTCGGTCGGCGGCACGAATGTCTCCTTGATCGTGCGGGGACTGACCCAGCGTAACAAGTTGAGGTAGCTGCCGGCCTTGTCATTGGTCCCGCTGGCCCGAGCGCCGCCGAACGGCTGCTGGCCGACCACCGCCCCGCTGGGCTTGTCGTTGATATAGAAGTTGCCGGCCGTGTTACGCAGCCGGGCCGCCATCCTCGACAGAGCCACCCGATCCCGGCCGAAGATCGCGCCGGTCAGAGCATAGGGCGAGGCGGTATCGCAGTATTCCAGCGTCTTGTCCAGGTCACCGTCCTCATAGACGTAGAGGGTCAACACCGGCCCGAAGATCTCTTCCCGCATCAACCTGAAGTTGGGGTCGGTGGTGTGCACCACGGTGGGGGGAATGAAGTACCCCGTCGTGTCGTCGTAGTCGCCACCACAGAGTATCTCGGCCTCGCTGGCGCTGCTGGCCTCGTCGATATAACCCGCAATCGACTTGAACGCACCCTTGTCGATCACCGCACACATGTAATTACTGAAGTCCGACGGATCGCCCATCTTGATCGTGGCTATCGCGTCCAGCAGCTGCTCCTTGACCTTGCCCCACAGTGAGCTGGGAATGTATGCCCTGCTAGCAGCCGAGCACTTCTGCCCCTGATACTCGAACGCCCCCCGCACCAGCGCGGTGACCAGAGAATCCACCTCCGCGCTTGGGTGGGCGAAGACAAAATCCTTGCCCCCTGTCTCGCCGACCAGGCGAGGATAGGCTCGGTAATTGTCGACATTGCCGCCAATATTGGCCCACATCGCATTGAACACACCCGTCGAGCCGGTGAAATGAACACCCGCCAACTCCGGACTGGCCAGCGCCGTGTCCCCGACGTTACCGCCGCGACCGGGAAGATAGTTGATTACCCCCGGGGGCATCCCCGCCTCTTCGAGCAATTCCATCAGCCGATACCCACTGAGCACCGAGGAGGAGGCCGGCTTCCAGAGCGCGACATTACCCATCAGAGCAGGCGCGGTGGGCAGGTTGCCAGCAATCGAGGTGAAGTTGAAAGGCGTCACGCAAAAAACGAACCCCTCTAGCGGACGATGCTCGAGCCGGTTCCACACTCCCGGCGAGCTCTGCGGCTGCTCCGCGTAGATCTTCTGAGCAAAGGCACAGTTGAAACGGAAAAAGTCGATCAGCTCGCAGGCCGAGTCGATCTCTGCCTGGTGACAGGTCTTGCTCTGGTTGTCCATCGTCGCCGCGTTGACCCGGTCTCGCCACGGGCCGGCCAGCAACTCACCCGCCTTGAGCAGGATTGCAGCACGGTCCTCGAACGGCATCGCCGCCCAACCCGGCGCCGCCTCGCGAGCCGCACCGATCGCCTGCTCAACCTCGGGTCCCTGGCAGAGGTGGACATCGGCCAGTACGTGCTGGTGGTTGTGCGGCATCACCTGGGTTCCGGTGTTACCGGTCCGGACACGCTCACCGCCAATGATGGGGAAGACCTGGGCTGTCTCCGACCGCTGGGCCTCGAGCGCAGCTTTCAGCGAAGTCCGCTCGGGGGAACCGAGTGCGTAGCCCTTGACCGGTTCGTTCTGGGGTACCGGAACGACAAAATCGCCGAACGACATGACTCTGCTTCTCCCTGAGAGATTTGAAAGTTGTTGACTGGCTGGCACAACAGACCCGCCGTTGAGGCGGATGACCTACTCGTCCTCTGGGTCGTCTGCCTCCAGATCCAAGGGGTAGTCGATCTCACCCCATCCCGCCTGGTGCCCAGGAGCCTGATCGAACTTCTGGCTGACATCCTCTACGCTCTCGAACACCTCGCTAGCCACCCAGATATCCGCTTTCTCCTTGAGGGCGATCACAATCGAGTCGCTGGCCCGAGCATCGATTCGAACCTCGTTGCGCGTACCGGAAAACTCGCCGCCCTCACCGACCATCTGCTGCTCGAGAATCAGCGTGGCACAAAACGTGTTCTCGACGAGGCTAGAAATGCGGACCTGCTTGACCGCCACGTCAAAGCCGAGAAAGATGTTCTGAATCAGGTCATGAGTCAGTGGGCGCGGGCTCCTCTGCTCCTGAATCTCCTTCAGAATTGCCGTGGCCTCGAAGATCCCCACGAAGATGACGAAGGTCTTCTTCTCGTTGCCCAAGAAAACGGCAGCTCCGCCCTCGATAGGGCCTGCCACCTTCTTGACTTCGACCCGCTCGAAACCCTCCATCCGGACCCTCTTCTAGTAACTAATTCGCCACTCGAGGCAATATACGGGGAGCCGCCTCAACGTACGACCCGCCAGAACCGAATGCAAGTCAAAATCCCCCCTCAAGCCGTGCAAGAGCCAGGGTTCTTCGTTCTGACACAGCGGCGCTGCGGCGGGTGTATTCGCGCACTCGCCCAGCCAGCCATTGCCAGCAGCGGCACGAAATAGAACAGGCTCGGATCGCTCCGATAAAAGCCCCAGAACGGGAGCACGCCCATGACGGGGGCCAAGGCGTACAATGCGTGTGGAAACATCATCATCAGGATCAACAGCCCGAGCATGACCGCACCGACGAGGATCCAGTATGGTCCAACCTCGGCCGACAAGGGCTGGACGTACTCCTGGCTCTCCAGAAAGACCAAACCGACGCTTCGCTTCGAGAGCAGGGGGTCCGGATGGCGCATCTCGTAGGTCACGCTCTCCCCCCAGGCGCCGGGAT
>CAZANL010000325.1:0-5841 GCA_964486115.1 uncultured Planctomycetota bacterium | reverse complement strand
GGCTTGTCCAAGGTGAGCATCACCTCGACGAAGATGTCGACACTCTTGTCCAGCTGTTTTGCCAGCTTCTCCGATTCGAGGCGGAACTCGAACAGTCCCCCCATCTTCATGCTGATCATCCGTCCCAGCTGGTCGATCCGCGCCAGGTAGCTGCCGTCCGACTCGACGACTTTCGTCTCGTAGTAGGTCATTGCCACACCTCGCGCCCGCACCCGCTTCACACCCTGCACATGATAGGTCTCCTCCTCGACCTCGAGCTCTTGGGTGTCCAGCGACCGCACGGTCAGCGACTGTCCCTTCTTCGGCTTGCTACGGATCCAGATCGCCGGACACAGCACGTCCGCCAGGGTGTAATCGATGGAGAGAGTCTTCTTGCGCACGACCTTCCCGCTAGTGATGGTCGCCTCGTACGTCTCGGCCTTGACTCGTTTGACCCCATAGGTCGTGCTGAACCGGTCGTCCTTCTGCACGGCGTTCAGCGCTCGCAACGCATAGGGCGGCTCGGCGTCGAACAGCTGCACCTCTCGAACGTCCATCACCGAGGTCTGCCCCATGCTCTTCAGCTGGATATGAACCTGCATGTCTAGACGGTAACCGTCCTCCACCTTCTTCATCTCGATACGGGCCCAGCCGTTCTTGCGATCCTTGACATAGACGCCATACCAATCCAGCTCCTTGCCCGGCAGATCGCCGGTTGCGATCGGCAGGCGAACTGGCGTGGCCTTCTGGTCAGCCAACAGTGAGGAAGAGATCAGCAGCGCGAGCATCATGCAGAGGCTGATATGGGAGGTGAACTTCATCAGAATAACTCCTGTGTATTGAGGATGATCAGGACGCTGTGACTGCACTCGGCGGGCGAGCACACCCGTAACCTGTTTCAGCGGGCCAGGAGAGTATCGGCACGGGCACCGCGTTGTCTACTGCCACGCCAGAAAGTGAGAGATTATTGGTCCGAGCCGCGTCTCGGGGTTGGCTCGCCGTCTTTCAACACGCTAGCCACCACCCATTCGCTGACAGGCCTGCGGGAGCGAACGTCGTCGTGCTGGCCGCATTGCAGATTGCCGGGCCAGACCCGACAACTATTCTGGAACTCCAACGAGCCAACCCGCTCGCCATCCGCTCCAGCGGCAGGAACCGTTCGATCCGATCTCCACCGCGCAGCGACTGCATTTGCTCAGCCGTCAGGGTAAGTCAGAACGGGCCGACGAGAGACCCGATGACGTTCTTCGCGCCGATGAGCCCTGGGCCTGGAGCACTACCTGCAGCGCCGCTGGGAGCAAGCCGCCGACGCGTTCACGAAGGTTCTGGAGGCCGACAGCAGCGATACCGCCGCACAGGTCCTGCTAGAGCGCGTCCGGCAGTACGCAGCGGCGCCCCCGCCCTCGTCGTGGAACGGCGTGTACCGCGCGAGGGTCAAGTAAAGGTCAGCGGCAGCTGAGGGCTCCCCGCCCGAGGATACCGCCCATCCCCCAGGGTCCTGCTCAACGCTTCCGGCGCAGCTTCTCCCGATAAATACGTTCTTCCTCCTGCTGTGCCTCTCGCCGCTTGTCCTCCATGATTTTCCTCTCGGCCTCGGCTAGCCGGCGACGCTCCGCCGCCCGTTTGTTCGCTGCCTTCAGCTTGCGGATGGCCTTGGCCGTCAACCTGGGGACCTCGACCTTGGCCGGCCGCGACTCGAGCTTGCCCGCCCAGAGCGTCTGGCCCTCGGCTTGACGAACCGACTCGTAGCCCGCCTGAAGACTCCACGCCCCTGCCGTCAGCGGCAGGTTGAACATCTGCGTATAGAGCTCACCGTTCTTGTCGAAGAACAGGAGCTGTCCCGGCTCGATGAGCCGCACGTGGGCCCCACCGAAAGGGCGCATCCCGCGTTGCCCAGCATACAGGTGCGGCTCGAGCTTTGCGCCCGCCGGCCCGACCGCCCTCAGCGTCAGGAAGCTGTCGCCGCGGTACATGTTGACGCTGATCGGCTTCCCCGAGATGTTTCGAAGAACCAAACGAGCGTACACGAACACCTTCGGCCCGAGCTGAACCAACAGCGGCTTGGAGTCGGTCAGCATCACCAGCTGCAGGCCGTCCACGGCCTTGCCCCACGGCCATTTGTCGGTCTCGACCGCCGCCTTGACCCGCTTGATCACCGCCGGCGTGGCCTTCTGGCGACATTGCGGCCTGTACCTCAGCAGATAGGCGCTCCTCCCCTGCAGCTTGCGCAAGATCAGAACGTATGACGTGTTCGGTGACAGCAGGCAACTGCAGCTGCCCAGCACGTCGATCTGCCCCAGGTCCTCCTGCTCCCCCGCCCGCCCGTTCGGCTTCCCCTTGATCACCTTGCCCGGATCCTTCAGCACGGAGCTAACCCGGATCCTGAAGCGCGTCATCTTGGCTCTACCCACTTCCCCACCCTCTGAGGTACGCAGCGACATCCACTGCGGCCCTCCGACCACCTCGGCCTGACCGATGACGATCAACTCGCTCTGGTACGCCAGATATTCCAGCGACCGTGGTACCCAGCCGATTGAGCGGTCGCTTCTGTGTTGGTGTTGCGCCAATGCCGGCCAGGCGCACAAACCGAGGAGCGCCAGCACGCTGATTGTTCTCATCATCACTGATTTCCCTTGTCGCTCTGAGGATCGTGGGGCTGTGCCCCGGTCTGAGCCCGTTGCAGCAAGGAACGATTCCCTGCTGCACCTGGCTCCGCGTCCGACACTTTTCGAGTGACCCTCCACCCGATAGACAAGGCACCGATGGGTCCCCGGTGCGTGCCCCTGACTGCTCGTGGGTGGTCACCTCGCAGTTCAAAGAGACGCTGTAATCACCGCGCCGAGAAAAAACTCCGTCTTTTTCGCATCCGGTCATCAGCGGACCCCGACCGCCTCTCGCTGCAGGCCCGTCGAGGAAATCAAGACGGGAGAACTCCAGCCCAACTCGCGCAGCAACCTCTTGCCAAACTGTGGGTTATGCCACAGACCAGGACTCCGACCCGACCTGGCCGCACCCCTCCCGACCGAGCGCCAGAACAAGGCGGCGATCTGGCAGGGGCGAATCGAGCCCCCTACTTGGCCTTGGCACCGGTAATCCTCAGGTTGCGGTTCTTCGCCGCGAAGATCAGCGCAACGGTGGACGAGGACGAAAGGCGACTTCGCCGGCCAAAATCCTGCGCATTGTTGTCCCGGTTCGGCTGATAGTAGAAGCTCCCGCCCGGGCACTGGGCCAGGGTGAACCACCAGCGATTGCTGTCCATCAACCGGCGAAAGCTCGCCTTGTCGATGAACGCCCCCAGCGCGGTGTAGACCATCCCCATCATCGGCGACGCGTGGGTGTCGGGCAGCGTCTCCGGATGGGCACCGATCGCGCGAGCTTGCGCCAGCGCCCAGTTCTTGTACTTGGCCTGGGGATAGGGGCTCATGAAGTTGGCCAGAGCAGCTGCTCCGGTGCGCCCCATGTCGGCCCAGCCGTCCTGTTTGGCCACACTGTCGGCGTACCACAGATAGCCGTTCTTCCCCGTGCCACGCGCGAGAAAATCGTACGCCATGTCATGCCGGCGACGGCTGACCTTGATCCCGCAGCGCTTCATCAGCGCCAGGGCCAGAGCCCCCTGCCCGGTGACCATCGCGATCGGCCCGTACCCCTCGTAACCCGGATTATGGCCCCAGCCGCCGATCCCCTGCATCTCGCTACGCGGGAGCTTGCGCTCCCTGGCCGAATCCCGAATCTGGTCGGCCACCGTGTACTGACTCGATAGCAGAAAGTTATAGATCTGCTGGAGCTCCCCGAGGATCCACTTCTCGCGGGTCGCCAGGTAATACTCGCTCATCACGATGGCGGCCGCGTTATAGCGCCAGTTGACCAGCCCATCGATCGCATCGACCGCCTTCGTCCGCTTGGCATGAAACTGAACGCTCTTTTTCACATGAGGCAGGTACCGCCGATCGCCACTGGCCAGCAGCGCCAGCGGCGCGAAGGTGTTCAGATGGGCCGGCCCCCAGGAGCCCTCCTCGTCCTGCTGCTTGGCGATGTACCAGCAGAGCTCCTTGAGGATCAGCGCCGACTTCTTGCAGTCGAATGGAAAGGCCTTGGCATATCTGCCGTATCGTCGACCGACCTTCAGCTTGACCGGCACGACCTTCCCCTTCCGCCGGACATGCAGGGTCAGCAGACCCCGGCGCTTCTTGCCCTGGCTGGCCTCGAGCGCCTGGCCCAGGTCCTTCAGCGGACCGTCTCCGCCGAAGACCTCCTCCCCGTAACCGTTCTTGTGAGGCGTGAGAAACCGCTTCCCGTTGGCCCCGATAATGACGTCCCCGGCCTGAATCCTGCCGTAGGCGACAGTCTTGGGAAAGACATACTTGACCAGCAGCCAGGTCGGTTGATCCTTCATCAGCATAGCGCGGATTCCGGTGATCCCCAGGTTGTAGTACCAGCCCCCCACCTCGGCATCGGGCCCTTCGTCAGCCTTGTGGCTCCAGGGCCGTCCGTCCTCGTAATGCACCTGCGCCAGAGCGGGAAGCGGCATCGACGCGAACAGTGCCAGTCCCGCAATTGTCGTGAGGATCTGCATCAGGTTGCGTGCCGCGCTCAACATCACTGTCTCTTTTGCTCCTTACTCGGCAGCCGGTGGTACGGGAAGCAACGACCAGCTGTCGCCCCACGAGAATCGACGCCTTCAGCTATTGGGACCAGGCTGCCAGTGGCCGCTTACGGCGGTGCATCTGGGCCTGGGGCGAGACGGCCCGGGGTGGAAACCGAGGCCGCAATCGAATGACATGGGTCTAGACCGCCCGGTCAGCGCTCGACGAAGGTCCCTCCGTTGCGCTCGGCCAGCGAACGAAGCCAGGTGGACCGCAGGGTTCCGACCTGGATACAGTGGATCGCAATCCTCCGGGTCTTGTTGCGCAGCGTGAATTCCTCGAGGATCTTCCGCGTATCGGTGACCGGACCGGCGCCTGGCATACCGTCGGTCATGAAGAAGATGGTGTCGACGCCCAGCTTGTAGTTGGATGACGTCTGCGGCCCGGAGAGCTTGAACGCACGGTCCAGGGCGTCATAGATATTGGTCTGCCCGCGGGGTTTGAGGGTCTTCTCGATCCACTGGATGGTCTGCTGGATCGACGCGGGCGTGACGGTGACCATCCCGCGCGCACGCAACACGTCGACCCCGGTGTCGAAGTAGACGATGTTGAAGGTCGCCCGCGGCGGCAGTGCCTTGAGCGCCTTGATCAGCTCTTGCTTCATCACCTCGATCTTGGTCTTGCCCCCTCCGGCTCCTCTCCGCACCGGAGCCCTGCCCCCGGGGCCCTTCCCCCGCACGGGCCGTGCTCCGGTGGTGCTCCCGCTGCGCTGGCCACTGGCCGAACCGCTCATGCTGCCCGAGATGTCGACGACGAAGCAAAGGCGCCGGGAACGCGTCCGGATGCCGTAGAAGGTCACGCTGCCTCCCTTGTCCGACTTTTCCGGTGTCTTGGCGCGAGCCTTGTGCGCGGCGATCAGCTTGGGTAGGCGTGCCTTGTTGGCTTGATACCAGCTGTTCCAGGCCTTGTAGCTGCCACCCAGCGAGACCCCGGTAATCTTCTGCAAAGCCTGGTCGATATCCTCGAGCAGCCGCCCCCCCTCCCGCTTGAGCTGCTTGACCAGCGGACCCACCCCATCCGCCTGGCGCAGGGCGCCCAGCGCGCCGATCGCCGCGGCCCGCACCTGCCAGGACTTGCTCGAGAGCGCCTTGATCACGTCCGCCGTCGCTGCCGCGTCACCGAGTCGGGCAGCGGCGTCGATCGCCGCCGTTGCCACCCGAGGATCCCGATCGCCGATCTTCTTGCGCACCTCGGCACGTGACCCCTTGTGCTCGCCCAG
>CAZANL010000324.1:0-5876 GCA_964486115.1 uncultured Planctomycetota bacterium | reverse complement strand
GATGGATCACCCCCGCCTCATGCAACGCACCCAACCCCTCGAATGCCTGGCTGATCACTTGCAGCGCTTCCGGGACCTGCATCTTTCCCCGCTCTTTCAGGCGCCGCCCCAGATCCTCCCCGGGTATGTAGGCCATCACCAGATAGCAGGCCCCTCGCTCTCGCCCATAGTCGAAAATCGGGACCACATTCGGATGTTCGATCCGGGCCATGGCCTTGGCCTCCCGCAGGAAGCGCTTGACCCGGTCCTCCTCCACGGCCAGCCAGGGATAGAGCACCTTGACCGCTACCAGTCGGTCCAGCGGTTCCTGCTGTGCCTTGTAGACTTTGCCCGACCCGCCTTCCCCCAGAAGTTCGAGGATCTTGAAGGCGCCCAGCTGCTGACCGATCAAGCGATCTCTGACCACCGTCGGTGCAGGAACACGCACGCTGGGGTTACGCTGCTCCTCGCAGTACCGGCAGGATTGGTCGCCACCGTCCTTGCGTGGATTCTCCCGACCACATCGACTGCAGAAGAAGTAGAAGTTCTCGATCTCGCGCAGAACGAGCTTGACCGACTCGATGTCCAGCAGACCCATCCGCAGCAGCGCCTGATAGATCGCCATGTTGACGCCGCGGGCCAGGAGCCGCTCGCGTTCTTTCTGGGCTCGCTCCAGGTCCCGTTTTGTCAGCAGGCCCTTCTTCAACGCGACTTTGCGAAAGGCGTTCTCCTGACCCCGGATTCTCTCATCCTGGATTGCCATCTACTCCTCCGTACGAGTATAGGAGTAGGAGGTGCACATTTTAACATTTAACCGTTAATTAGTCCGTATTGACGGTTATTACGGGTGGCGAGCATAGGGCCTGACCCTATAATATTCGCCTGAGGGTTGAGGTGATTTCTTGCCCTGCGGGGCGGACACCAAGGAGATAGTAATGCGGACATGTTTTGCGGCGCTGCTGGTGCTACTTTGTCTGGGCCAGATCACCCCAGCACACGCCGAAGGCGAACAGAACCTGCAATTCAGGATTCACAACGCCATCCGGACCGGCACCAATTGGCTCAAGAAAAAGCAACTGCCGGAGGGGATCTTCGGCGAGTCCGCCGGCCCGACCTATGGCGGCGGAGGCAACGCATACCACAACAAGCCTGGCCTGACAGCATTCGCGCTGTTCACCCTGCTCAAATGCGAGGTCAAAACCACTGATCCAGTGATCCTCAAGGGCTTCGCCTGGCTGCGAAAGTGCGACCCCAAGGGAACCTATGAGCAAGCCGTTTGCATCCTGGCCATCGAGACCTTGTATGACCGAGCGCTGAAGGAATACGCGAGCAAGAAGCACAAGAAGGACATGGTGAAGAGAGACCGGTGGCTGAAAAAGAAATATGCGCTCTATGCCATGCGCGGCTCGGCGCAGGGGCAAAAGGACATCCGCTGGGTCCAGAAGCTGGTCAAGAAGCTGTGCGGATTCCAGAACGAACAGCAGGGCTGGCGCTATGGTGACCTGCAAGGAAACGCCGGCAAGCATGACGTCTCCGCAACCCAGTTCGCCCTGTTCGGATTGAAATCAGCGACGCGCTGTGGCGTGCCGGTTTCCAAGGCGGTGATGTACGGCGGAACCAAGTACCTGCTGGATTGCCAGGAGAAGGACGGACAGGCGGCAGTCGGGAACGTGCAGGGCGCCAAGGATTCGAAGGGCAGTTTCGTCCCGATGAAGGGCGACAAGGCTCGTGGATTTCCCTACATGACCGACGGTGAACCTCGCGAGAAGCGACCGATGGGCGGAATGACCGCCGCCGCGCTCGTCGGGCTGATCATCGGCAAATCCGAGCTGCAAAAGACCGCCTACTGGCGCGCCATTGGTAAGCAGACCGACAAGGCCATCTTCGATGGACTGGCCTGGCTCAACAACAACTATACCGTTCAGACAAATCCTTACGGTTTCCGCGGCCACTACTATTACCTCTACGCCCTCGAGCGTGTGGGTATCCTCGGCGGCCTCACACTGATCGGTAGCCACAACTGGTACATTGACGGCGCCAAGTATCTGGTCGCGGCACAACGGCCGCAGGACAAGGATCACGGGTGGTGGGACGTCAAGCAAGAGATCGCCCCGTCCGACCTGATCAACACCTGCTACGCGCTACTGTTCTTGAAGAAAGCGACCATACCGGTCGGCGTGACGATCACCCGGATGGGCAAATAAGCCCGACACCCGGACGCGTCGCCTATCACGGCAGCCAGGGTAGGCCAAGCCGATCCTGCTGTCATAGGGGATGGAGCCAGCCGGTACGCCTAAAGAAGAGGCCTGGGACAAAGGAGGGATAGGGAGAATCCCAGGCCTCTAGCAGGACGACCAGGTGGGGAACACCCGGTCAGACCCACTTTGATCGCATCCTCGATGTCGACCGCCTCCAATAGTTTAGTATACGGTCGTTGACGAGCGTTTACGAGGGCGCCACAACCCACTACTGTGGCGAGACTTAATCCTACTCACACAGCCCCTCGGGTTGTATCCCCTGGGCCTGCTGCTGACACTACTCACCAAGCCAGCTCAACACCAACCGCTCCGCTTCGGTCAGCGTCTCGCCTTCCTGTAGAACCAGGTGGCGCATCGCGATGCGCTGAGCGCGCCCCAGAACGCCCCGTTGCGCCAGGTATAATCCAACATCCACGGGCTGATCCTCGGCGACACGGTGCCGGATATCGGTCAACTGTGGTTCCCGTAACAGGTTCAGACGGGCCAGCAGGTCCAGGAGATCTGTCACGTCGGCGACCCATCCCGGTTTGACCGACATTTCGAGTTCCGCTAGCAGCGAAAACCTGACCTGCTGCCGGATCCGACGAATTCGCGGTTCGAGCTGAGCCGCACAGGCAAGCAGCAGGTGCTCGTCCCAGTGCCGGCCGATCAACTGCAACCCGATCGGCAGCCCCAAGCTGTCCTGCCCCGAAGGGATGCTGATCGCGGGGAGTCCGGTCAGGTTTCCCGCGGTGGCGAATCGCATCGTCCGGTCGAGGGCCACCAGGTCCGACTCCCCGCTGCGAAGCGCATCCGAGCGCAGCCGCGGCGCAGTGCAGGCGGCCATCGGCGTTGCAATAAGGTCCACGGACCGCAAAGCAGTTGCGAAGTTGTCGCAGATCCGCCGCCGGACTCGTTGAGCCTGGAGATAGTCGATCGTCGAGACACTGCGAGCAATCGCCAGATTGAGACGAACATCTGCTCCGTAGGCGCGCCCATGAGCTGTGCGATAGCGCTGATGAGCGGCAGCCATCTCCGTCGCAATGATCAGCATGTGTGCCGGCCGAACCAGCTCGATCTCAGGGATCTGGATCTCCACCCGCTCGGCTCCCACCTCGCACATTGCCTCGAGGGCCTCTTCACAGACCACCACCACATCGGGATCGGCATCCTCGAACCAGGGACGATAGACCCCGATCCGCACTCCAGAGAGATCATCCCGGTCCAATCCATGCAGATGCGGCGCCGGCTGGTGCCAGGTATTCTCGTCGGCTGGGTCCGGCCCCGCAATCGTCAGGTAACCCAAGGCCAGGTCGGCCACCGTACCGGCCATCGGCCCGACGTGCGCCACGCTCCAGCACAGCGGCGCGGCACCCTGCTCGCTCACCCGCCCGAAGGTGGGCTTGAGCCCGAGGATCCCGTTGAATGCGGATGGGACTCGAACCGACCCCCCGCCATCGGCACCCAGCGCCAGCGGCACCAGACCAGCCGCCACCGCCGCCGCCGAACCGCTGCTCGATCCCCCGGTCACGTGCTCCGGCTGATACGGATTTCGCGGGGAGCCATGATGCGGATTGATCCCGGTCACTCCGATCCCGATCTCGTGCATATTCGTCTTGCCGACCAGCACGGCACCGGCTGCCCGCAGCCGAGCCACGGCGGTCGCGTCTTCGTTGCAGGGCGCCGCTCCCAGAAAACAGGTGCCGACCGTGGTCGGATAGCCCCGCTGATCGAGTTCGTCCTTGATCGCCACCGGCACCCCGTCAAGGGGACCCAGCGGCTGCCCGGACTGGTAACGCGCCGTCGAGGCCTCGGCCTGAGACAGCACATCCCGCGCCTGCTGAGCGATGAAGGCCCGTAGCGGGCGCGGTGCCGCGTCAGATTGCCGACAGACCGAGAGCACCCGTTGAGCTACCTGCGTGGGTGTCACCGACCCATCGCGGTAGCGGGCCGCCAGATGGACACCGCACTCGAACAGAAAATTATCGGGCGGCTCGGGCAGCGCCATCTCCCACGGTGGCGAGCTTGGACTGGGTTGCCTGGGCACCGGCTCGGGGCTCACCCGTGGGGCCTGCTCAGCGGTCACCTGCCAGATCTGCGGAACGCCCAGCTGTCGGCGCATCAGTGCGCAGACCAGCCCTCCGAAAAGCCAGCTGTCGGCCAGCGCTGCCACCAGCCGCAGACGCAACCCCGCCAGTCGCGGCGCGCGCAGCGGCTGCTGGCGGTAGGTCATGCTCAGGCCTGCGTCACGACCGGACAGGCGACCCAGCGGCCCGGCGTTGCCTCGACCTGGGTCGGCCGCTGCTCCGCACACTGCGGCTGCGCCAGCGGGCAGCGCGTGCGGAACCCACAGCCCGAAGGCTTGGCCATCGGACTGGGCACGTCTCCCTCGAGGACGACCCGATCGGGCCGCTCCCGGTCAGGATCCGGCAGCGGCACCGCGGAGAGCAGCGCCTTGGTGTAGGGGTGAACCGGCTGGTGATACACCTGGTCCGCCGGGCCGATCTCGACGATGTCGCCGAGGTACATCACCGCGATCGCGTCGCTGATGTGCTCGACGACGGACAGGTCATGGGCGATGAACAGGTAGGTCAGCCCGAACTCCTCCTGCAGATCCTGCATCAAGTTGATCGTCTGGGCCTGGATCGAGACGTCCAGCGCGCTGACCGGCTCGTCGGCCAGGATCAACTTGGGGTTGGTCGCCAGCGCCCGGGCGATGCCGACACGCTGGCGCTGACCGCCCGAGAACTCGTGCGGATAGCGCTCCGCCTGATCCCCGCGCAGGCCGACCTTCTCCAGCAACCAGTGCACGCGCTCCACGCGCTCGTCCTGCGTGAGTTCCTTGCGGTGGATCGTCAGCGGCTCACCAACGATCTCCTGGACCGTCAGCCGTGGGTTGAGCGAGGAGTAGGGATCCTGGAAGATCATCTGGATGTTGGCCCGATGCGGCCGCATCTGGGAACGCGAGAGCGGCGCCAGGTCGACGCCGTCGAACAGCACCTCCCCCGCAGTCGGCTTGACCAGGTTGATGATCGACTTGCCGACGGTGGTCTTGCCGCAGCCCGACTCACCGACGAGGCCCAGCGTCTGGCCCTCGGGAATGCTGAACGAGACGCCGTCGACCGCCTTGACGTCAGCGACCTTGCGCATCAGCAGACCACCGTGAACCGGGTAGTAGACCTTCAGCTCCTTCACCTCGAGGATCGGTGGCTTGCCGCTCACGACGCGGCCCCCTCGTATAGATGGCAGCGAACCTGATGGCCGCTCTTCAGCTCGATCAAGTCCGGCTCGACCGTCTCGCAGATGTCGACCTTGTCCGGACAGCGGGTGCAGAACTTGCAGCCGACCGGAAAGTCGAAGATCGAGGGCACGATCCCGGGGATTGCCGCCAGACGGGCCGACGACTGCTGGTCCGGCCGAGGCAGCGAGGCCAGCAGGCCCTTGGTGTAGGGATGGGCCGGCTCACGGAACAGGGTCGAGACATCGGCCAGCTCCTGGATCTTGCCGCCGTACATCACCGCGACACGGTCGCAGGTCTCGGCCACGACCGCCAGGTCGTGGGTGATTAGCAGGATCGCCGCGTCACCCTTCTGCTCCTTGACGTTGAGCATCAGCTCGAGGATCTGCGCCTGGATCGTCACGTCCAGCGCGGTCGTCGGC
>CAZANL010000323.1:0-5878 GCA_964486115.1 uncultured Planctomycetota bacterium | reverse complement strand
AATTCGGTGATCAGGAGGATGCCTCGCCCGCCTTCGAGCAGGAGAGAGGCTGGGTCGTTGATGTCGGGCACGTCGACCGGGTCGAAGCCTTCTCCCTGATCTTCCACGCGCACCGCCCACTGCCGGTCATCGACCATCACTTTCGTGCGCCAGGTCTTGTTCTCGTCCATCCTGTTGCCGTGTTTGATCGCGTTGACCATCACCTCATCGAGGCAAAGGCGAACCTTCATCTCTTCGTCATCTTGCATCAAGCCTCGCTCGCTCAATAGAGTGAGGATCCGCTGGATCAGCGGTGTCTTGACTTCAAGTCGGCTGGGCAACTCCTCCTCGAGAGCCACTTCGCCGAACTCCTTGGGAGGCTTATCGTAGATTTCCAGACGCACTAAATCAGGTCCTCGGCTATCAACCTAATCTATGCGTTCGAAGGAGGTGAGACAAGTCATTACTTCAGGCCAGGCGCTTCAACACCATGATGGTCATGTCATCTCTGACAGGTGCGCTTCCACGGAAGTTGTCAGCGGCTTCGTACAGTCCGTCTGCGATCTGCTGAGCGGACGTGTCCTTGAACTGTCGTAGGACCTCCCTCACCCGGTCGCGACCGAACGGCTCGTCCTCGGGATTCATGACCTCCCAAATTCCGTCAGTCATCACCAACAGCACGTCCCGGACCTCGATCGGAATCTCTGGCGAGCAGGGGAAGTCTGCCTCCTCGAACATTCCGAGTGGGAAGGAGGTGCTCTCCAGTTCGGTGAATTCGTCCTGTTCTGCCTTGTACATCAGCGGGGAGTCGTGGCCTGCGTTGGTGTAGATCAGAGAGTTGCCGGGCAGATTGACCATGCCGTAGAACATGGTCATGAACTGCTCGTCCTCCATATCCCCTTCCAGCAGATTGTTGACCCTGGCGAAGACCTGCGAGATGCTGCCCGAGCCCGCATCGACGAGGGCTCGAAGCGTGGCGCGGGCAGTCGCCATCAGCAGGGCCGCTCCGACGCCGTGCCCGCAGACGTCGCCCAGTACCAGGCCCAGTTGATCCGGACCCAGCCGGAGAAAGTCGTAGTAGTCGCCTCCTGTCTCGTCGCAGGCTTGCGATCGTGCGGCGAGATCGAACCGGCTGAGCTCTGGCGGGTGTTCGGGCAGCAGCCGCTGCTGGATCTCGCAGGCGATCTGCAATGCCTGCTGTATCTTCTGCTTCTCCAGGTAGTGCTGAATCAGCTGGTTGTTGTCGATCGAGACCGCAGCTTGGGAGGCGAAGGCGCCCAGGAGATACTCGTCATACGCGGTGAATGGCTCGCCATTGTTCTTGTTGAGTACCTGAACCACGCCAACCACCTTGTCTTCGTGAGTGGTCAGTGGCATGCAGAGGATGCTGCGGGTCTTGTATCCTGTTTTTTGATCGAATTCCTGATTGAACCGCCCGTCGGCATAGGCGTCTGGGATATTGATCGTGTTGCCGGTCTCGGCGACCTGCCCGGCAATTCCGACCCCGTTCGGAAACCGGATCTCTTTGATCTCGGCTCCTTCTGCGATCTTGCTGTACAGTTCGCTGGTGTCTGCGTCGACGAGAAACAGCGAGCTGCGGTCCGCGTCCATCACTCGAGTTGTTTCGGAGACGATCAGCCGGAGCAGCTGATTGATGTCGCGCTCCGCGTTCATCGCTCGCGAGACTTCCAGCACGGCTTGCAGATCGCGGACCTGCTTTTGATGGCGACGGGTCTTGAGCACTCGCTGCGGGGAGTCGAGGCTGGAGTCCGCCAAGGTCACACCCCTTTGGGGGCGGCGGAAATGACCCGCAGTGGTTCGCTGATCCCCTTGGCCTTGATCTCGCCGATCTCGGTGAACTTCACTCGGTCCTTGACGGGGTGGTTGCCGGCCATGATTGCGTCGAAGCTCGACTCTGTCAGCAAGATCTCGTTCTGCTTGGCGCTGTTGCAAAGCCGGGCAGCGACATTGACGTTGTGTCCGAGCACGGTGTAGTCGACCCGTTTGTTGCTGCCGATGTTGCCGATCATCATTTCGCCAGTGTTGATGCCGATGCCCAGCCGCAGCTCGGGACGCCCCAGCTTGGTCCACACCTTGCACAGTTTCTCCTGCGCCTCCTGCATCACGAGAGCGACCTCGAGGCTCTTCCCGGCGTGATCCGTGGCGGGTATCGGCGCGCCGAACAGCATCATCACCTGATCGGCCACCACCTTGTCTACGTACGCCTCGTACTTGTCGGCAACGTTCATCATCGCGTCGAGGTAGTCGTTGATCGTCAGCCGAACATGCTCCGGGGTCATCTTCTGCGAGATCTTGGTGAAGTCGCGCAGGTCGCCAAAAAGCACTGTCAGCACGACTCTGTCAGCCCGGAAAAAATCATGTTCCGGGAGTTGTTTCATCTTCTCGATGACTTTTGGTGAGACGTAGCGGGCGAAGATCTGCTCCAGATTGCGCAGGTTGGTCACATCCTCGATCAGGATCTGAGGATTGTTGTTTCGGCAGTTGACCTTGACCTTGTAGAACTTCTCGCGGTCAGAGCTCGGATCGCTGAAGCTACGTTCGGCGCTGACCTCCCCGTCGCCGTCGCGGGCACGTTCGACGAGTTCTTGGAGCAAGCCGGGACCCCACTGGAACACGTCGACGGTGGACAGCGGCTTGCCCAGCAAGTCTTCTTTGCTTCGCCCCAGCTCGGTGACCAGCGGAGAGTTGATGTACTCGATGTTGAAGTTCTCATCGAGTTGGATCACCTTGTCCTGCAAGCCCGTGATGCTGCGCATACCAGCAGTTGTGCTACGTTCGCGGCGCAGTCGACGGTTTTCGCGGCGGAGCATGTCGATCTCGGAGAGCAATGCCTCCCGCCCCGTCAGCTTGTTAAGTAGGCCCAAGGACTACTCCTGCTGGAGTTCAGGCACTCTGCTTGACACTGGGCTTTTGGACCTTGTCGCTCCTCAGGCATCGGGTGCAGATCTTGACCCGCTTGACGGTGTTCCCGATTTGAACGCGAACGCGCTGAATATTGGGCTTGAACTTGCGCTTGCTGATTCCCACCGTTTTGAGGCCGATGCCGCCCTTGCACTTGGGCAGGCCCTTCCGTTTGATGGTGCGGCCCGTGGTCGTACCCTTGCCGCAAAACTCGCACACGCGTGCCATGTGTTGATTCTCCTGAGTTGATCTGCGTCGAAAAATCGCTGAACTATGGGTGCGTTCCAACGCAAGTCCCGGGATCCTAGCACGTTAGCGGACACTGCGCAAGACCCGAGCAAGGGGCAGGGTGCCGGCTCTGCCAAAGGCCTGGCGCAGCCAGGGTATGCCGGGTGCAAGAGTGGGTCCCAGATGTGCCTGAAGGGCCCCATAGGCCCGATAGAGCCCTCTGTCGAGCCTCTTCCAGGGGCGTCCTGGTCGTCGTCTAGCCAGCGCCACTCCGATCACCGCGATGAACGGGATCGGCAGGTCGCGGAGACTGGACAGATCGCCCCTTGTGGTCAGGGCAGCCTTGGGGCGGTCGATTTCGACCACACGGTGGATCCACAGTTGGTCGTTGGCCAGGAAGGCCACGATCTGGCCGAGGGCCAGGTCGCTTGCCGTTTGTGGACCCAGCAGCAGCTCGTCGCCCTCGCGCAGTAAGGGCAGCATGCTGCGGCTGGCGACCGTGAGGACGGCTCTCCGGCCACGGATCAACTCGGCAACCGTCCTGTTCACTGGACGGCTCCGCTGTCTAGCAAATCGCGGCGCTCTTCGGACGTGAAGCCGAGGGACTCGAGCAGGTACTGAGACTGAGCGCCGAGTTGTGGTGGCAAGCGTGGTTCGCTCAACCCCGGGGGGTCGAACTGGACAGGAAACCGGATCCCCAGAGGTTGTCCGGCCAGGACAGTCTTTCGCGCTTGAACCTGTGGGTGGGCCATTGCCTCGGCTGAGGTGAGAACCGGCGTCAGGCAGCAGTCGACTCGCCGACCCAGGTCTTCCCAGGTCGCGCGGTCTGTTTGAGCGAACAGCTCGGCGATCTGCTGAATGGCCTCCGGCTCGTCGTCGTATTGCAGATCCTCGAGCTCGGGTCGCTCGACCGCCTCGAGGAAGGCCCGCCAGAACTTCTCTTCTAGCGCTGCGAAGGCCACGTACTTGGCGTCGCTGGTGGGGTAGATCCGGTAGCATGGCAGCATACCGGTGAGCATCGTTTGCTCTCGCGAACTGGGATCTCCTGCTGCCGTCTCACACGCCGCCATCGCCTGGAACGATAGCATCCCGTCTAACATCGCCACATCCAGATAGCGCCCGCCTTGCTGCGGCCGGGCAACCAGCGCGGCCAATATGGCGGAAAGAGCAACCAACCCGCCGGCCGCCAGGTCGGCCAGGGGCTGGCCTGGCATCGCCGGCGGCCCATCCGCCGAGCCGCTGCGCTCGAGGATGCCGGAGAGGGACTGGAAGTTCAAATCGTGGCCTGCCATGGAGGCCAGCGGGCCGTGCTGTCCGTACCCGGTCAGAGAGCAGTAGATCAGTCGCTCGTCGGCATCGCGCAGCGCCTCGGGTCCAAGGCCCAGCCGCGAGGCGACGCCAGGCCGGAAGCTCTCGATGAACACGTCGGCTGTCTGGACCAGGCGCTGGACGACGGCCTGGCCACCAGGCAGCTTCAAGTCGCAGCAGAGGCTCTGCTTCGACCTGTTGAATGCGCCGAACAGAATCGCTTCGCCCTCGTGGTAAGGGGGTGATAGTCGCAGAGGATCACCCGTGCCGGGAGGCTCGACCTTGATCACCTCGGCTCCCAGATCGGCCAGTGCCAGGGTGCAGTACGGGCCAGGAAAGTGTCGGGTGGCGTCTACGACCCGGATACCCTCCAGTAGCCCGGGCATCACATCGTCTCGGGCGCGGCCAACCCTAGCAACCAGAGTCCGTTGGCCAGCACCTGCCGTACCGCATCGACCAGCTGTATCCTGGCCTCGGTCACGGCGCCCCCTTCGTCCAGGATCCTGTGCGTGTGAAGGTAACTCGAGTAGACCGCAGCCACGTCGAGTACGGCGCGGGCCACGATCGATGGCTCCAGGTCGCGCCCCGCGCGGGTGACCTGCTGCGGGAACCGGGCCAGCGTCTTGATCACAGCCAGATCCTCTGGGCTGTCCAGCAGCGAGCTGTCGATCGATTCAGGGGCTGGCTTGCCGTACTTGCGCAGGATCGAGCAGACCCGCGCGTGGGTGAACATACAATAGGCGCCGGTCTCGCCCTCGAAGGTCAGCACCTCATCCCAGCTGAACTTGACGTCCTTGATCCGCGCCGCCCGCATATCGTTGAAGAGCACCGCGCCCACCCCGACCTGGCGGGCGACCTCGCTCTGGTTTTCCAGTTCGGGGTTTTTTTCCTGGATCACCCGGCCGACCTTCTCGATCGCAGTCTGCAGCACCTCCTCGAGGAAGATCACCTGTCCAGCGCGTGTCGAGAGCCCCTCCACATGGCCGAACGAGACATGGGTATAGCGTTCGGCCCAGTCCAGGCCCATACGCGTCAACACGCTGAAGAGTTGGCGGAAGTGGTCTCGCTGAGGCGCACCGACGACGTAGAGGATCTTGGCCGGGTCGTACTCCTCCTGTCGCTGCTTCACCGCGGCCAGGTCGCGGGTCAGGTAGGTCGTCGCTCCGTCCGACTTGCGCAGGATAGCCGGGGGGAGGCCTTCCGACTCCTGGAACGGCACGACCAGCGCGCCTTCCGAGATCTCGGTGATGCCGGCCGCCTCGACCCAGGCGATCGTCTCATCGAGTACCGGCTCGTACACCGATTCACCGGCGTAGTGGTCGAAGCTCACGCCCAACAGCTGGTAGACCTGCTCGAAACGCTCGATCGACAGGTCGCGGAATCGTTGCCAGAGCGCACGGGTCTGTGGATCCCCATCCTCGAGCTGCTTGAAACGCCGTCG
>CAZANL010000322.1:0-5887 GCA_964486115.1 uncultured Planctomycetota bacterium | reverse complement strand
GCCCGATTGAGAGCGAAATAACGAGGAAGCGGGGTCATGTTGGACAAGGCCAGGTCCGACTTGCGGATCGTGGGCAGGATGCCGGTCAGCAGCACCTCGGTGTCGTGTCGTTGCGCAACTGTTCGTGCGACGGAGACGACGTCGAGGATCTGGTCCTCCATCCAGCTGAGGCATTTGCCGCCCCATTCCCGGGGCGGGAGGTTGGCCTCGAGATTGAACAACGCCAGCTCGGTGGTGAAGCGGTCGTCGTTGATCTCATCGAGGATCTTGGTCGACACCGGCGCGGGGCGCCAACTCTTGTCGATCAGAAACATCTCTTGTTCCGCACCGATCCGCCGGACGTCGGTCTCTATCATCTCGTCCGCGAGGATCTTTTCCAATGCGCGTAAGTCATTGAGCAGCTGGCGCATGAAGTTGCGCAACTGCTCTCCCTCTAGAGTTCCATCGTCGACGTCGTGCTGGCCCATGCTGCAACTATACCATTCCCGGATACTGTCAGGCAAAGTGCGGGATGCTCTGGTTCGTGCAGATTTTTAGTGCCATAACAGTCGAAAGGACGTATAAGAAGGTATAGTGACTTTTATGGGGGTGGGCCATGAGGACTCTCGACACAATGACCATGGGATGGGTCGACAGGCATTTTGTCACTGGCGGGTCGATCATCGGCCGCGAGCACGTTCGGCTGCACAAGAACAACCAAGATGGCCTGGCAATCTCGAAGACGAGCGGCCTGATCGTCGGGGTCGTGACCGATGGGTGCTCAGCCGGGCGCTGCAGTGAGGTCGGTGCCCGGCTGGCCGCCGCCTGGTTGGCCGCTTGGGTGCCCACCTACTGGAGGCGCGGTTTTGGCGACAATGACGCCGGCAGGGTGCACGCGGTGATCGACGGGTTACTGGACTACTTGCGACAGGTCGGGAACTCGCTGGGACCGGATCGCCTCGAAGAAACGGTCGGGGACTACCTGCTGTTCACCCTGCTCGTGGCGGTGGTGGATCAGCGGACGACCTGCATCTTCGGTGTGGGTGACGGCGTCTGGTCGGTCAACTGCAGGCGGAGCGTGATCGACCCCGGACCGGAGAATGCTCCGGCCTATCTGGCCTACCGCCTGCTGGATCATCACGACTATCCGTATCCGGAGCGTCTTGAGCCGACGCTATACCTGAGAACGCCGACGGAAGAAGTCAGATCGCTGATCATCGGCACTGATGGTCTGGCCGATCTCGGCAGGGGAGGGCTCAATCCGTTCAGCTGGAACAAGCGTTACATCGACAACCCGATGCAACTACAGCGTCGCTTGGTCGTTCTTGGAGAGCACCGACGAATGCTGCCCGACGATACCTCGATGGTACTCATCCGGCAAACACCGAGGAGCGAACAATGGAGGTCTTGATCGCTGGAAAGAAGGCTAGGCTGGGCCCTCGAAAGCTGATTGGGCAGGGGGGCGAGGCGTGCGTCTACAGGTGGCGTCACCTCGCCGTCAAGATCTACCATCCGATGGCCAAGCGGTGCCTGGCGCGTAGGATCGCCAAGATCAAGCAGTTCCCGGCCGGCCTGCCGGAGCCTGTCCTCGGTCCGCTGGACGTGGTCAGCGACCCATCCGGCCGCGAGGTCGGCTTCACCATGCGCCGTGTGGAAGACGTGGAGGACCTGCGCCGGCTGAGTCAGCGTCTCTGGCGCGAGGGAGTGGTGCCTAATCGGGTGGTGGTCGATCGCTTGAGTCAGCTGCACGAAGCGCTCGGTGAGCTGCATCAGAGTGGGGTAGTGGTCGGTGATCTCAACGACAGTAACGTGGTCTTCGATCCACAGCAGGTCTACCTGATCGATGCGGACTCGATGCAATACGGCCGCAATCGCTGCGAGGTTGGCCACCCGCGTTTTCTCGATCCCGCTCTCTACGGCATCGATCTTGCCGCGCATGGGGGATTCACGGCGGGCTCAGACTGGTACGCGTTCGCGGTGCTTCTGTTCAGCAGCTTGCTCTACGTGCACCCGTTCGGCGGAGTGCACCCCGACTACCCGACTTTGCTGCGCCGCGCTGAGGCGCGACACAGCTTGATGCGAGGTGACGTACAGATGCCGAAGTCAGCGCAGCACTGGCGGACCCTGCCCGATCAGTTGTCGGGCTGGTTCCTCTCTGTATTCGAAAACGACCGGCGAGATGCATTTCCGGTACATCTGCTCGACGTCGTCTGGACACGCTGTGGCTGTGGTGTGGAGCATGCTCGTTCGGCCTGTCCGGAGTGCACTGACACGGTTCCTGTGCCAGCCTCGCAGGTCACCCGGAGTGCGGGCTCCTGCCGAGCATTAACGATTCACCGGAGCGACGGGAGGATCTTGAGTGCCGCGGCTGAGGGAAGGCTGAGGTATGCCTACGAGGCGGGCGGGGTGGTCTACCGTGAGAACGGCCAGCGGGTGATGGCCCAGGAGGTCTCCCCGGGGATGCGCTTCGTGATCGCTGGTGATTCGACCTACGTCATCTGGCAGGGTCAGGTCGTCGAGATGCGCAACGAGAGGGTCGTCTGGCGCACCGCGACAGCGATGTTCGACGCCTGCGAGGATCGCTGTTTCGTCCTGCGGGACGATTGGCTGGTCGAGGAGCGCAGTGGCTCACGGATTGGCCGGATCTTGGCCGGACAGACCTGGTTCCGCGTGGGGGCCGAGCTGGGGTATGGTTTTTATCAGGCGGGTCAGATCACGGTCCACTTCCTGTTCCGGACCGATCGTCCCGGCCTGACCCAGATCGATCTTCCGCACCTGCGGGGCCGGCTGGTCGACGTCCGGGTGGCCTTCGATCGGCGTCGGCTCGTCGTCGGATTTGTCACCGAACTGGATGGGCAGCGCACCGAGACCCTCACCCTGGTGGGGGACGACGGACGGATCGTTGCCAGCATGGCTGGTCCTGTCGATCGCGGATTGGCTTTGAGCAACGGGCAACTACTCCAGGCCACCGACGAAGGACTGCTGCGCGTCCGCGCGGACAACCCGCGTGGTGTGCTCACGCCGACTGAACTGTTTACCGACACCGAACCATTTGTCGCCGCCGACTCGGGGTTGCTGCCCGGGCCGGACGGCACGGTCTATTTGATTTGCCCTCGCGAGATCCTGCAGCTTTCACTCGCCTGAAAGGAGGTCCTGATGTTGCCGACACCCAGATTCTACGATGACACCGACGTGGAGCGACTCTACATGGAGCGCGCCGCAGAGGTTGCAAAGCAGGCGGTCACCTACCGTGAAGCGCACGGGGTGGCACCAGCCGGTGGCGATCGTTTTCGAGTCGCCGCCTTCGGCATCGACTGTCAGATAGGCTTCTGCACTCCGGGGGCCAGCCTGTTCGTTCCGGGTGCAGTCGATGACACCCAGCGGGCGATCCGCTGGCTGTATCGCAACCTGGACCGTATCAGCGGGCTGCATTTTTCGATGGACACCCACCGCGTGTTCCAGATCTTCCATCCGGCCTGGTGGACCGACGCCTCGGGTAAGCATCCCGACCCGTTGACTCCGATCAGCTACGATGATGTGCGCCAGGGGCGCTGGATTCCGCTGGCCTACCCCAGAGAGTGTCTCGAGTACTGCAAGAAACTGGAGACTGCTGGCAAGTACGTGCTGACGGTCTGGCCCTTCCATACCCTCCTCGGGGGAGTCAGCCACGCGCTGGTGCCGGCGCTGATGGAGGCCAGTATCTTCCATGCGGTCGTCCGGCGTTGTCAGACCCACTTCGAAACCAAGGGGACTCACGCGATGACGGAGAACTACTCCGTCCTCTCACCCGAGGTCACCGAACTGTGCGGGCAGCCGGTGGGAGGCTTCAATGCGGCGTTCTTCAGGATGTTGATGGACTACGATCGGATCTACATCTTCGGCCAGGCCAAGAGTCACTGCGTGCTCTCGACCTTGTCCGACATCCAGACCAAGATCGAGGCGTCCGATTCCCGCTTGGCGGACAAGGTCTGGATTCTGGAAGACGCGATGAGTCCGGTGCCCGCTCCGCCGATCGATCCGCTGCCCCGCGAGCTGGACTTTCCCCGCGTCGCGGAGGAGGCGATGGACCGCTTTCGCCGAGCAGGGATGCACATCGTCAAGACGACTGACCCGATCACCATCGATGATGAGGAGGAGACCGATGACCAAGCAAGCAACCAAGCCGTCTCAGTCAGCACAACTCAGTAATCTGTTTCAAAAAGCCTCGAGCCAGGGGGTCATCAGCGCGGGCACGCATTCCTTGCTGACCGGCCACATGGGTGATGTCGTGATTGCAGGGGCTGCCGGCAAGGCGCTCGAGGAGATCGTCGCAACCGACGTGACCTTGATCACGGTGATCATCGATGCCTCCTCCAGCATCGCCTACTCTCGGCTGGAGAAGGCGGTGCGGGAGGGGCAGCGAGCGATGCTCGATGCGTTTGCCGGTAGCAAGCAGGCGGACGAGATCTTGGTCGCGACCTGGACCTTCAACACAAATGTCAAGGTGATGCACTCCTACGTCCCCGTGTCCGAGGCTACCCGGCTGACGGCCAAGAACTACCGCGGATACGGCTGCACGGTGCTCTATGACGCCTGGTGCGACGCATTGGCCGCCAACGTGGCCTACGCCCAGCAGCTGCGCGATGGGGGGACTCCCTGCCGCAGCGTGGTCGTGGTGATCACTGACGGCGAAGACGTCGGCTCAGGCCGGCGCCCGGTAGAGTGCAAGCAACTTTCGCAGGACCTGCTGGGCTCAGAGCAGTTCATTCTCGGGTTCGTCGGGGTGGGTAGAGAGGCCGATTTCCGCCAGGTAGCGCGAAATATGGGCATCCCATCCGGCTGTATCATGGTGCAGAAGAACTCGACCCCCAGCGCGCTGCGGCAGGTGTTCCAGATGGTCAGCCAGTCTGCCATCCGGGCCAGCCAGGGTCTTGTCAAGCCCGGTGTGAACGCGGGATTTTTCCAGCCATAGTATGGAGCGGGTCGGCGTGGTAAAAACACGCTGACCCGTGTCCGACATGTATCCACGACCAGCGGTCGCCGTTGATCTGGTGGTATTCACCATTATCGACACCGACCTGAAGCTACTGTTGATCTCCCGCAAGGAGCCTCCGTTCAAGGGACGGTGGGCCATTCCGGGCGGCTTTGTCAGGGTGGGACGGACGGCCCGAAGCCAGGGCGAGTCACTCGAGTCTGCCGCTCAGCGCGAGCTGTCCGAGGAGACCGGGCTTCCCGAGGGGGCGGTCTACCTGGAGCAGCTCTACACCTTTGGTCGACCAGGCCGGGACCCACGGACCCGTGTCCTGTCGGTGGCCTACTATGCCCTGGTCCGACCGACCCTGGCGCCGTTGGTTCATGCCGGAGGAGACGCGGCTGACGCGGGCTGGGTATCGGTTACCGAGTTCCCCCGCGGCAAGCTGGCCTTCGACCATGCCGAGATTCTCGAGATGGCACTCGAGCGCATCCGCGGCAAGATCGACTACACCGACATCGCCTTCGAACTGGTGCCCGAGACGTTCAGCATCAGCGAATTACGGGCGGTCCATGAGGTGATCCAGGGCACCAGCTACGATCCGGGCAACTTCCGTCGTCGATTCCTGCGGATGCAGACCGACGGGATCATCGAGCAGGCGCCGGGAAAACGGATCACCGGCAAGCGTCCTGCGCGGGTCTATCGATTCGTCGGCCGCTAAGGCTGAGCCTGGGTCAACTGGGGGGGATGCAGCAGGGCGTCTTTCATGCCGCAGTGGCTGGAAGAACGGTATCCGGTGCCAGGCAGCTCGAGGTGATGCCAGCGAGAGGCCAAAAAGTAAGGGACGAGGCGCTTTACGCCTCGTCCCTTGTTACTTCACTAAGGTGTTTCGTGACCGGTCTTACTGGATCGGGTTGGCGAAGTACTTGTCGCTGTTGGATTCGTCAGCGTTGTTGC
>CAZANL010000321.1:0-5921 GCA_964486115.1 uncultured Planctomycetota bacterium | reverse complement strand
GGCATTCCGTGCCTCGACATCAAGCTCCAGCTACCCCCCGAGAAATCCAGCGCCAAGGAAGCCATACACAACGCGCTGGCTTTCGAGCAAGCCGCACTGGACGCATATCGCGAAGCGCTCGAGCGAGTGGGCGATGCGGATGTCGCTCTTGAAGAGTTCTTGCGGGCTCAGATCTCCGTCGAATCCGAACACGTCGCCGGGCTTTCGCTATTACTGGAAGAGTGACCGTGAGACAGAACATCTGGAACATTGGCTGTCAGGCGCTCGATCTGGTTCTAATCGGCTCCTTCGAGTGGCGAGAGCTGCACAATCTGCTCTCCTCGACGCAGTTGGCCCCGCAGCTCGAAGCCAGCAGCTTGCCGATCGAGGAGGCGCTTTTCAAGCTGGCCCATGACCTGTGCCACGCCGAGACGCCGTTCTCCTGCCACGTCCAATCCGTGCTCGATCGGCTTCACCACCAGACGATTGCCGAAGTCCGAGCCAGCGATCCTCAACCGCTTGTCGAATGGTGCGCCCACGGAGCACTCAACAGCGGCTACAAGCTGGCCGGCCTGGTCTGGGCCATGGCGACCGATCACCGTGAAGCGGTCAAGCGAGTTCTCCCGTTGTTCATGATGCGCCTGCGGCATGCCTCACTGCGCCAGTTCCACTCGCCGTTGAAGCGCTAGCCAGGCAACCCATCCCGACCAAGACCGAACCAGAACGATCAAAACACAATTTACCGAGAGCTCGAACGGCGACAGGTTTCGCAGACAGCTCACCAAACGACAAGAGAAAGAGATGACCACGCAGATGACCCACCGTGATGCTCGTAGTACTCTGATCCTCGTGGCCACGCTGATGGCCATGGCCGGATTTGGCTGCAACAAGAAAAAAGACACCCAGCCCGCCACCAAGGCCACGCAACAGACCATCGTGGTCTATACCGACCGAGGGAAGAAGTTCCTCGAACCGATCGCGGCGGCCTTCACCAAGAAGTCCGGTATCCAGGTCACCCTGCACACCGCCGGCTCGATGGAAATCCTGACGCGGGCCAAGATCGAAGGCGCCAGCAGCCCGTGCAACATCTTCCTCTCGAAAGACTCGGCCACGATGGAGAAAGCTCGGGTCGCCGGCCTGTTCCACTCCATCGACAAGCCGTTGCTGGAAAAAGTCCCGGCCCAGTTCCGCGCCAACAACGGTGAGTGGGTCGGCATCAGCGCCCGCATGCGCGTCATCGTCTACAACACCTCGAAGTTCAGGGCGGACGACCTGCAGTCTGTCTTCGACCTGGCCAAGCCAGAGCACGAGGGGAACGTCGGCACGGTCAAGAGTGACAACGGCTCGTTCATCTCGGGGATCACCAGCCTGCTGGCCGACCATGGCCGCCCCAAGGTCGAGGCCTTCCTCAAGGGACTCAAGCGCAACAGCAAGGGGCATGTCTTCCCCAAGCACACCCCCACCGTCAAGGCGGTCGCAGATGGCAAGATCGCGATGGGGTACGTGAACCACTATTACTACTACCGGCACCTGGCCAAGAACCCCAAGGCACCGATTGGCATCATCTTCCCCGATCAGTCCGGCAAGGGCGCTTCTTGGAACGTCGCCGGCGTGGCGCTGACCAAGCACTCCAAGGATAACCAGGGAGCGCGGGACTTCATCGCCTACCTCGTCAGCGACGAGGGCCAGCAGCTGTTCGCCGAACGTAACTTCGAGTATCCGATCCGCCCCGGAGTCAAGGCACACGATGCGGTCAAGCCGCGCACCCGGATCAAGCTGACCAGCACCGGCGTCGCGATGATGGGCAAGCTGCGCGCCGAAGCGGTAGCGCTGATTCAGGACATGGGACTGGACTAGTGCACGCCCTGGCCGATCGGTGGCGTAACTGGCGCCGGGAGCTGAGCGGGTGGAACCTCGCCGCTCTGGGACTGGGCTTGCCACTAGGACTGCCTCTCCTGTTGATCCTGGTCGAGGCCGGTCAGGCCGAACCACGAATCTGGCAGCGGCTGTGGGCCACGCGCCTGCCCCAGCTGCTGCAGAGTTCGCTGCTGCTCGCCGGCGGCGTGGGCCTGGTCACCTTGGTGCTCGGGGTCGGCAGCGCCTGGCTGATCACCCGTCACGACTTCTACGGCCGAAACGTCTGGGAGTGGTTGCTCGCCGCCCCGCTAGCGGTTCCGCCTTACATCCTGGCGATGGTCTACAGCGATCGATTCCCCCAGGTATTCGGCAGCTACCTGGCCACGGTCGGCGTGCTGTCACTGGCAACCTACCCTTACGTCTATCTGATGACGCGAGCCGCGCTATTGCAGTTCAACACGACCTACGAGGAGGCCGCTCGCATCGCCGGTGCCTCCCGGGCAGAGGTCGTTCGCCGGGTCGTGCTCCCCTCGATCCGTCCGGGAGTCGCGGCCGGTTTGTTCCTGGCGATGACCTACTGTCTAGCAGACTTCGGTGCCGTCTCGATCATGGGCTACCCCACGTTTACGCGCGCGATCCACCTTGAATGGCGCCAGATCGCCCTGATCGAATCGGCCTCGGCCCTGGCCATCGTGCTGGTCCTGCTCTGCGCCGCCTTCTTTCTGACAGAGCGCTACTTCCGCCGGCAGGCCCGGTTCTATCAGACCACCGGGACACTCCGCCGCAGACAGCCCCAGCCGTTGGCGATCCCCGGTACGATCACTGCGTGGTTGTTTTGCAGCGTCCTGTTCGTGCTGGGGTTTGCCTTCGTTTGCTATCGCCTGATCGAGGGCAGCATCTCTGGAATCGCCGAGGCCGGCCTCGAGAAAGGCCTGCTCGACGGCGCGCTGGTCAGCCTGCAGCTCGCTTTGCTGGCCGCCTGTATCGGCACCGTCGCCGCCTTCCTGATCGGTTACGCAGCCGTGCGGCTCCGCTCCTGGTCCGGCACATTGTCGCTGAGGATCTGTTATGCCGGTTACGTGCTGCCCGGGCCGATCGTCGCAGTCGGGGTGATCATCCTGTTCCAGAGCTCATGGCTCTACAGCACGATGGGCATCCTGATCTTCGCCTACCTGGTCCGCTTCCTCCCACAAGCGTTACAGGCCAGCGAGACCATGCTACACCAGCTGACTCCCGGCCTCGAAGAAGCGGGCCGCAGCTGCGGCGCCAGCCGCTGGCACGTCCTCCGGCGCATCACACTGCCACTGGTTCGCCCGGGGCTGCTGGTTGGCTGGGTACTGATCTTCCTGGCCACACTGAAAGAGCTGCCGGCGACGCTCCTGCTGCGGCCACTGGGGTACGATACGCTGGCGGTGCGGGTCTGGCAGCAGACCAGTGAGGAGTTGTTCGAATTCGCTGCACCGCCCGCCCTGCTGCTGATCCTGCTCTCGCTGCCGCTGGTGGCCTTCTTGCTCAGCCGCGACCTCTCGCAGAGCGGCCAATCCGTCAAGACGCTGACATGACCACCCCGCTGCTTCGAGCCCAGGAACTCGTCAAGTCCTTCGGCCAGACCCGACCGGTGGTGGACAAGCTCTCACTCGAGCTGAATCCGGGCCAGATCACCTGCTTGCTGGGACCCTCCGGCTGTGGCAAGACCACCACGCTGCGACTGATCGCAGGCTTCGAAGATCTGGACGGCGGCGAAATCCAGAGGGCGGGCCAGGTGATTTCCAAGCCCGGCTACGTCCTCCCGCCAGACAAACGCCGTATGGGGATGGTGTTTCAGGAGTACGCCCTGTTTCCCCACCTCACGGTGGCCGAGAACATCGGTTTTGGCCTCTCCAGCTGGACCCACCAGGACCAGCGTAAGCGTATCGACGAACTCTGCGCGTTGCTCGGCATCTCGGACCTGTGCCAACGATACCCCCACCAGCTTTCCGGAGGGCAGCAGCAAAGGCTCGCGCTGGGCCGAGCGTTGGCGCCGAATCCCGAACTCCTGCTGATGGACGAGCCGTTCGCCAACCTGGATGTGGGGCTGCGCCACGACTTGCGGCAGGAGGTCTTTGGCCTGCTACGCTGCACACGCATTCCGGTGTTGCTGGTGACGCATGACCAGGAGGAGGCGCTCACCGTCTCGGACCAGCTGGCGGTGATGCGTGGTGGACGGATCGAACAATCCGGCGCCCCCGACAAGGTCTACCGCAACCCGACGACTCGTTTCGTTGCCAGCTTCATCGGACAGGCCAGCTGGGTCGTCGGAACCCGAAATGAAGGCGGGATCGTCACCGAACTCGGCCGTCTCAAGCGCTCGGTGATCACCATCGAGAACTGCGTCTGCGACGAGGTCTGGGTGCTGCTGCGTCCCGAAGACGTGGCCCTCTCGAACAATGGCACGGGGACACCGGCCAGAGTGCTCTCCCAGAGCTACCACGGCACACGCAGACTGCACACTCTTCAGCTTCCTTCCGGCACCCGCATCCGGGCCTCTTTCAACGCTGAAGCCAAGGTCCGGCCCGGCGACATGGTGCCCCTCAGACTCGTGCCCAAGCAGGTCAGCCTGTTCGCCGGGCCCGCTGAGGCGGGCGAGGTCCCGAACTGCTGTCAGACCGCTCGCGCAGCTCAGCAGCAGGTGAACCGCGTCGACAGCCAGATCCTCAAGAAGCTCGTCTGACAGTTCTTTTGGCGAACGGTCAGGCAGCGCCGCCATGCCTGGCCGCCACACATCTGGGTCCCTGAAGGCCCGAACCCTCGACACCGGACCCGGGCACGAACCTCCATGTCCCGGTCAGGGGATCCGAATCAGACGTCTGAAGCGAATATTCGCCGGCGACACGCTGGTTGCGCGACCTGCAGCGTTGAACACGACGCGCGCCGAGCAGTTCGCCTTCAGCCGCAGCAGTGTCCGCGAGCTGTTGGGCGACACGGCAACGGTCCGCGCCCACCCCGGGGTCGTGATGACCGCGATCATCCGATGCTGGCCCCTTCGAGTCACGCCAATTATACGGAAGCGTCTGGCGTGCGAGCGACTGGACAACTTGCTCGAGTAGAAACGGCGATATCGAACAGCCGGAGCGGGTGCGGGAGCCGGCACCACAATAGGCGGCGGAGGAGAGTGATGACTCACGGGGATGGTCACGGTACAGCCGACAACGGTGAGAGCAAGGGCGGCGGATCCGAAAATTCTGAGACTGAACATGTGATTGTGCTCCTGCTTGGGTTCGGAAAACCCTCCCTGAAGCACAGCACGTGCCGACAGACAGATTTCGTCTCAACCGACTATCAGCAAGGCAATTATGGCGGACAGAAAACACACTGTCGCAGATCTGGGCTGACCTGTTTGAAGGACAACTGCGGGCTGCGAGGAGACACCGCGTTGCGAGGCGTTGTCGCCCCCCAGCGCTTGCGGGGCGCCCCGCAAGCGAATGGCTACCGCAGCGCAGTCACCCGGCTGACTCGCCCTCCCTTTTCGGCATCGTAGGTCACCCTCACATCGCCAGTTCCCCTGACGATCCAGCGGACCTTCACACGCCCATGGGAGCTGATTCCGGCGGGGTGCCAGATCCGCCCAGGGTCCTTCTCCTTGGGAACCAGTCGCTGAACGACACGCCCCGTCAGCGTCCCTCCCGCTAGCACCTGGACTCCCTTTCCGCGGATCGAAAACAGGTCCCGTCGACCAATCCGCTGGCGCATCATCCGCGACGTTCGAGTCGGAATCAGCTTGCCATTGACCGCCACGGCATCTACCTGATACAGCCCGCCACCAAGTGGCTTGACAGTCGGAGGCAGCAACGTTACCAGCGGCATGCTATCGGCGTGCAGAAGCGTGAACAGGGTGTTGCGGTGCAGCATCTCCTCGATCAGGAAACTGGGCGGTACACGCCCCTGCATCTGCTTGTAGCCGCCTATCTCGATCGTACCGTAGGCCGGGTGCTCGTAGGTCCGCCAGGGTACGAAGGTCTCGCCCAACAACAGTCGGTCGTCCCATTTCAACCGTTCCGTTTCTGACGCCTGGCGCTTGAGGCGTCGCTCCTCGGCCGGCACGTCCG
>CAZANL010000320.1:0-5927 GCA_964486115.1 uncultured Planctomycetota bacterium | reverse complement strand
AGTGGCCCCGTCGACGAGGTCCATCACGATGTACTCCAGGCCCTTCTCGCGGCCGACGTCCCAGACCCGAACGATACCTGGGTGCTCGAGTCGTGCGGCCATCCGTGCTTCGCGCCGAAAGCGTTGGATGTGAGTCGTGTCGCTTCCCGGCAGTGGCCGGATCAGTTTCAGCGCGACGATTCGTTCCAGGTCTGGATTGTACGCACGGTAGATCGTTCCCATGCCACCGCTGCCGATCAGTTCGAGAAGCATGTACTTACCCAGCTGCTTGGGTTGTGAGGCATCGACCAAGAAGACCCGGCCTCGGTCGCGGTAGACTTCCAGCTGTGGAGGTTGCTCGAGTTGATGGTTGGCGGAGGTGTCCCGCGGCAGGCCGGCCATTAGTTGACTGAGTTGTTTGGCGTTCAGCTGCCCTGATTTGATTAGCTGCTGGCCCAGGTGCGGTTCGTCTTCGATGTCCGACTTGGCCCGCAGCGCTTGATTGATGGTTGTCAGCTCGACCCATTCCCTGGCCAGTAGGTGATGTGCGATCATCACATCGAGTCGGCTGGCTGATGGCAGTTCATCAGGACGAACGGCCTTCGCGGCAACCGATGGGGGGGGGCGGCTGTCCCCCCCTTTCGGTTGCGAAGCCTTCCATCAGGACCTCAGTACCACCACGGTCCGGTTTCCAGGCGGTCCAGCAGGCGGGGCTCCTTGAACATCATGGGGATCCGGCTTTGCAGCCCGCCCAGAATGCGTCGTCGCTCACGGTATGACCGGAAGTCAGTCATCCAGGGGAGGTCGGGTAGCCTGCCACCGGTCAGTTTGCGCAGGTAAAACTCGGCTGCGAACAGCCTCTGCAGTTCCCTCGGCTTGAACGAACGCTGTCCACGGAGCCCCATCGACAGCCTCAAGTGGCTGATCGCTGCGTTGACTTCGGCCCGTGCGAGGTCGGCACGCCGCTGGTTCTTGTAGCGCAGCCACCAGTTGGCCCATTGGCGGGCCACGTTGTCGATCAAGTCTTGTTGGGTGCGCACCTGGCCTGTGGGGAACACCTCCAGGACGGTCATGTAGGTGCAGCGAGAGAGTTCGTGGTACGTATTGCGTCGCAGGCAGGTCAGTGCCGCAGCCCGGATAACCTGAGAGTCGTCCTTGAGCGCCTCGATCAGACGAGGGACCTCCTTGCTCGATCGGGTCGACTGGATCGCGTACCCTGCTCGTGTGAATCCCGCCAACCACCATTCCTCCAGACTTTCTTGACTGTGTCGCTGCCACCAGGTGTTCCAACGTTTCTGGAACTTCGGGCGCCAGCGCGTCAGGTACCTGTCGGGATTCTGTTGAAACTCCTCGGGGGCGGGGCGTATTTCACCCAGATCCTGCAGCCAGATCTCGTTGAGCGTCAAGTAGTTCAGCGTCGAGTAGATCCAGAGGTTGTTTGCGTCTTGGTCGGCGAGTAGCTTGATGATGGCCTCGACGACCTGCTTACGATGCATGTGGATCGCGACCGCGGCAAACCGCTCCGCCACGTTGAGGTTCGAGCTGTTCAATTGACCGACGACCTCGGGAATGGCGCTTGCTCCCAGTGAGAGCAGTTCACCCGTCGCTTCTTGTGACGACAGGGAGTTACTGCGGTTTGCGCGCGCCAAACCGCTGAGCACCTGCACGTTGTAGAACACCCGCGTCGACTCCGGAATCTGCGTTCGCATTCCGATCTGAAGCATACCGACGATCAGCTGACTGAGCGCCTTGCTCAGGTCCTCTGTCTCCTTGGTGTTCTTGCCGTTGGCCTTGCGCAGAAGGGCCATCTTCTCTTTCGGGAACTCGGTGAGTAGCCAGTCGCGAAGTAGCTGAGCCACTCCTTTGACGTGCATCCGCCCGAGTTCGATGAGCACCTTGAACAACTCTCCCGAGTTCTCCACGCCGAGGTCGTCAACCCCCTTGTGCAGATGAGGCAGCGCCGCACCGCGCATCGATAGCAGGCTGCGGTGGGCTTGTTCCCGTAGTTTCTGGTCGGGCTGTGTCAGATGTGCGATCAACTCTTCTGGCGTGGGAGTGCTCTGGATGGTGTTGTTTTTTGGTGCGGACCGGTTCGAGCCTCGTCCCGACTCGGAGCCGTCGCATCCCGCCAATACCCATACGGATATCAGGGCAAGGGTGGTCCATCTCATCCGGTGTGCCTCAGGCGATCCGCCAGGTGTGAGTAGCGACGGCGGATCTTGTCATTTTGAATCGCGATACGTAGGGCCTTGTCACTGCCGACCAGCACCACCAGTTCCTTGCCCCGGGTAATCGCCGTGTAGAGCAGGTTGCGCTGCAGCAGCAGGTAGTGCTGCGTCAATAGCGGTAACACCACCGCGGGATACTCGCTGCCCTGGCTCTTGTGTACGGTGATGCAGTAAGCCAGCTTGAGCTCCTCCACTTCGGCGGCGCTGTATCTCAAGATTCGGCGGTCGAACCGAACTTCGAGTTTTTCGTCCTCGCCGTCGTAGCCGCTGACGAAGCCGATATCGCCATTGAAGACCTCCTTGTCGTAGTTGTTGCGCACCTGCATCACCTTGTCGCCGACCCGGAAGTGAGCAGAGCCGAGCTGCACCAAGGTCCCGGTCGGGTTGAGTCCTTCTTGCAATGCGGTGTTGAGGGCGATCGTGCCGACCTCCCCGCGATGCATCGGCGTGATCAGCTGAATCTGCGTCATCGGATCGAAGCCAAATCGCTGCGGAATGCGCTCCTTCGTCAATCTGAGGACCATCTCGGCGCAGCGATCGGGGTCGGGCACGCGCGCGTAGTAGAAGTCGGTGAGCGGAGCTCCGGGCTCGTCCTCTGGCAGCACCGGAAAGTGGCCGGCGTTGATCAGGTGGGCGTTGTGCACGATCTGGCTCTCGCGCGACTGGCGAAACACCTCCTCGAGCCGGGTTACCGGAAAGCAGTTGGAGTTGATCAGATCGGACAACACGTTACCCGGACCGACCGAGGGCAGCTGGTCCGCGTCCCCGACCAGTACGAGCGTGGCATGCCCCGGCAGCGCGCGCACCAGATCTCGCATCAGGAAGACATCGATCATCGAGGCCTCGTCGATGATCATCATGTCCACCTCCAGCTTGTCCGACTCGTTCTTGTCGAAGCGGCCCTCCATCGGGTTGTAACGCAGCAGCCGATGGATGGTGCTGGCGTCCGAGTCGGTCGCTTCGGCCAGCCGTTTGGCGGCCCGTCCGGTCGGAGCGGCTAGCGCGACCTGGCGGCGCTGCTCCCTTGCGATCGCCACCAGGCGACGGATCAGCGTCGTCTTGCCGACGCCGGGGCCGCCCGTGATGATGGATACTCGCGAGGTCAGAGCCGTGCACAAGGCTTGTTTCTGCCCTTCGGCCAGAACGACCAAGCCCGTCCGCAGATAGCGTGGGTCGATCTCCCGATCGTCGAACAGCGAACTGCTGTTGTTGAGTGCGGCGAGTGAGCTGGCCAGGTCGCGCTCGGCGCGGTGAAACTTGGGTAGATAAACCGGCAACTCCTCGTGGCGGTCGTCGACGATCAGCTGCTGGTCCGCGATCATGTCCTCGAGTGCATCCTCGATGAGTGCGTGATCCTCTAGCCCCAGTAGCTTGAGCGCTTCGTCCTGGATCATTGCGCGAGGCAGACAGCAGTGGCCGTTGGACCCGGCCTGTTGATGTAGCGTGAACAGCAGTCCGACCTGCGCGCGCTCTCTCGAGTCGGGGGCCAGTCCGAGCTTGAGGGCGATCTGGTCGGCTGTCTGAAAGCCGATCCGCTCCACCTCCAGCGCGAGCTGGTATGGGTTCTCCCGGATCTTGGCGACCGCGTCCGGTCCGTACCTGGCGTGGACTCGGGCGGCCAGGCCGGCGCTGATGCCGTGCTGCCCGAGGAACAGGATCAGCTGACGGATGGATCGGTTGTCCTCCCAGGAGTCGATGATCCGGGCCAGCTTCTTCTGGCCGATCCCGTTGACTTCCCTCAGTCGCTCGGGGTGCTGGTCCAGGACGTCGAGTGTTTTCTCCCCGAACCGTTTGACGATCCGCTCGGCAAGTCGTGGGCCGATGCCCTTGACGAAACGGCCGGAGAGGAAGCGCTCAATGCCGTCCGCGCTGGTCGGCATGATCACCTGGTAGCTCGTGATGTCGAATTGGCGGCCATACTTGGCGTGGTTCTTCCAGGAGCCCGTGATCTGGAGACTCTGTCCGGGCAGCGGCTGGTAGAGGCAGCCGACAATCGTCATCCGGCCTCTCTCCTCGGCGTCGAACAGAGCCACCGTGTACTTCGTGTCGGGATTGTGGAAGATCACTCGGTCGAGCGCGCCCGCCAACTCCTGCTGGTCTACCGCTGCAGGCGGTCCATCTGTGCCAGAGATCGGCTTGCGCAGTTTGGCGCTCAAGCGAGATCCAGGAACTTGACCATCCGCAGGCGGTTCTCCTGCCCCTTGCGGTAGAGGTAGTTGATCTCATCCATGATGTGGCGGATCAGGAAATCGCTCATTTCCATCGCGCGACTGTGTTGGATCAGATCGCTCAGATCGGCGGTGTCCATGTGGTCGCTTGAGAAGCTGCATCCGGAGTCTGTGATCGACACTTCAATCGACCGCGAACTGAGTGCGATGATCAGCTCGATCTCACCGACCCGTCTGTGCGCGTTGGCGTGCCGGATGATCGAGGTGATCGCCTCGTCGATGGCCAATACGATGCGCGGGCGGTGTTCCTGGTTGAGATCGACGAGCGCCATCGTGTCTCGAACGAAGTCGCGGAACAACTTTAGCGAGTCGGTCCGGCTCTCCAGCCTGAGGACCTTCTTGGTGTCGTGCTTCATGGCAAGGCTGTCATGCTATCCGAGAAGTGATGCCACCGCAACGTGCTCCATGCCAAACGCGCTTGCAACATCCGGATGGGTGATACGGCCCTGGATCAACTGGATTCCCTCGGCGAGGCCGTGGTCGGCCCGAGCCGCCGCTCGGTAGCCCTCTTCGGCCAGCTTTCGGACATATGGGAGCAGGGCTGCCGAGAGCGCCCGGCTGGCGCTGCGCCCCGCTCGGCCGGCCAGGTTGGCGACGCAGCAGTGCAAGACCCCGCCCACCTCGAACGTCGGACTGACCCAGCTCGTCGAGCGCGTCGTTTCGAGGCAGCCTCCTTGATCGGCGGTCGCGTCGACGACGACCGAGCCCCGTGCCATCTGCTGGACTAGCTCGCGACGGACCAGTACGGGTGTGCGCTCCGCGCCCTGTCCCACCGCCCCGATCACCAGGTCGCTGGTGGGTACGAGCCTCTCGATGGCCAAGCCCGAGGCATGCTCCGTATGTATGTTGGGCGGCAGAGTGTCGTGCAGCCGGGCCAGGCAGGCCGGGCAGTGATCCACCACGATGACGTCGGCACCGAGAGCGGCCATCACGCGGGCAGCACGACTGCCGAGTCGCCCCCCGCCGAGCACGAGGACGCTGGCGGGTCGGACACCGGGCAGTCCACCCGGCAGAATGCCGCGGCCTTCGGGGCTCTGGGCCAGCAGGTTGGCGCCGATCAGTGCGGCAAGCTGGCCGCCCACGTCGCTCATGGGCGCCAGCAGCGGAGCCCCCGTCTTGAGTGCCACCGTTTCGTAGCCGATGCACACCGACTGGGTATGCAGCATCAACTCGGTGCGTGTCAGGCTGCCTGAGAAGTGAAAGTAGGCCAGCACGAGATGATCGGGGCCGAGCCCGGCGCTCTCCTCCCGTCCCGGGGCGTTGACCTTGACGATGATCTGGGACTGCCGAAAGACCTCCCGACAGTCCGGGAGGATGACGGCGCCGACCCCTGCATAGGCCTCGTCTTCGAAGCCGCTGGCGTCGCCGGCGTCGTGCTCGACGAACACGCGGTGTCCGCAGTCGATCAGACAGTGGACGGCGTCCGGAACGAGCGCGACGCGGAACTCGTCGGGCGTGGTTTCTCGTGGGATACCGATATCCATGGGACCAT
>CAZANL010000319.1:2144-5939 GCA_964486115.1 uncultured Planctomycetota bacterium | reverse complement strand
GCGCCAGCGAAACCAGGCGCTGGCCGAGAAAGAAAAGACCGGACGGCGACTGGCGGCGGAGCTGAAGGCAAATCGGCAGCGGGTGGCGCGTAGGTCGCGCGCCTTCGGGCCCTATCAGGGTGGGCTGGAATACACGCGCCGCCGGGTCCGCTGGGATCTGGCGCTCGATCAGTTGAATCGGGCGATCCAGATCGACCCGGAGTTTGCCGAGGCGTACCTGCAGCGAGCCGAGACCTATCTGGCGATGAACCAGCTGGACCTCTCGCTGGCCGATCTGGGCAAGGTGGAGCACCTGGCGCAGACCGGCGTGTTGGCAAGGCAACTGAGCCGCAGCTTTCTGCACATGGGCAACGTCTATCGCGATGTCACCCGCCAGATGGAAGTGGCCAGCAAGATGTACCGCAAGGCGATGCGGGTTGCTCCTGGAAGCCCGTTCGCGCGGATTGCCGAGGCCTCGCTGATCGGACTTCGAGGTCGGCCCACCCAGCTAATGGCGAAGCTGCAGGCGATGGGGCGGGAACTGGATCACTACTGGGAGGTACACCTGCTGCGTGCCGGGATCTACGCCGTTCGAACCTCGTCCGACGGGGTTCGCAACTCGTTGTGGGATCAGCAAAAGGCGCTGGACTCGCTCGACCGGGTGATCGCGATGCACCCGCGCTACGCGGTGGCCTTCGTCCACCGCTCCCAGGTCTATCGCCAGGCCGGTCAGTTCGCCAAGGCGCTCCAGGAAATGGACCAGGCGATCGCTCTCCGCTCCGGTTCGGCGATGTACCACGGGATACGAGCCAGCTTGCGCGGGATCCTGGGCAGGAACTCCAAGGCGCTCGAAGACTACGACCAGGCGATCAAGCTCGAACCGAATGTCTCCGAGCACTGGCGCAACCGCGGTGTGATCAAGTATCGCATGAGCAACCTCGAGGGAGCGCTCGATGATCTGGGGCAGGCGCTGCAGCGCCTGCCGAACCAGCCGAGCAGGCTGGCCGAGCGCGCGAGCATACTATCTTATCGCGGAACCGTCAGGCTGACGCTCCGCGATCTCGAGGGGGCCATGACAGACTGTGCTGCGGCACTCGAGGCCGTGCCAGAGAACTGGTCTGCTCTCCACCTGCGGGCGCTTCTCGGTCGACAGGCGAAGCGGTACGGTGAGTCTGCTGGCGACTTCCTCGCCGCCTTGTGGCACGCTCCAGAACGCGAGCGGCCGAAAATCCACTACAACCGGGGCCAGCTCTGGATCGATGTCATGTACTACGACAAGGCGCTCAACGACTTCCGCACGGCCTCCAAGGCGGGGGTCGCGGAGGGGCTGATTCGTCGGGGCGAGGTTTACGCCGGGGTTGGCTGCCTCCGCCACGCCGAGCGCATCGCCGACGCCGGCCTGGGCCGCAAGCTCTCGCCGAAGCTGGTCAAGACCTTGAGTGGTTACCGGGATCGCTGGCGCAAGCGGGCAAGCTCCTGGGAGGCCAGGGTGCGGAACTCGCCCGATTCCCTGCCCGTCAAGGCCGGGCAGGCGCTGGCCGCCAGCTTCACCCGGCCGGTTGACGAAGGTCTGGCGCTGTTCGAGAAGATTGTGTCCGCGCTGAAGCAAACCCCGGGTGATATCGTCTGGGGTTTCGATGCTGGAGATCTACTCGGCACCTACGCGCGGCTCTGGAACGAGCGCGGCGACAGCCGCCAGGCAATCGCCTGGAACCGGCAGTCGATCGCGCTCGAGAGAGGGAGCGATCCGGTCAGCCAGTTCCAGCGTGGCCAGCGGTGGTACACCATCGCCGGACACTATCAGCGGCTGGCCAGCGACGTCGGCGGCGCGGCGCAGGGCAAGCTCGACGGCCAGGCGGTCGGCGCGCTCAGGCAGTGTATCGCGGAGGGCTACACCACTGCGGCTCGGCTGCGTGCCGACCCGGCCTTAGCGCAGGTCGCAGCTCGCCCGGCCTTTCGGCGGGCCTTCGGAAAATAGCCTGCAAGCTGCGTCTGGCTCGCTATAATTGCCGGCCTTTCAGTTGGGAGAACCGTGTCGGACAATGTGCCCAAGCGCATCGATCGCTACGAGATCGAAGGTAAAGTCGCCGATGGATCCTCGGGAGAGATCTACAAGGGGGTCGATCTGCCCACGGGCGAGGTGGTCGCGATCAAGGTGCTCGCCCGCGAGAAGTTGAGCGACCGCGTGACCGTCGGCCGGTTTCTTCGCGAGGCGCGTGCTGCGCGGGATCTGGATCATCCGCAGATCATCAAGATCTACAGCGTCACGGCCTGGAACGACACCTACTACCTGGCGATGGAGTGGGCCGACGGGGAGAACGTGCTCCAGCGGATCGAGGGCCAGGGCCCGATGCCGATCGATCAGGTGCTCGAGGTCGCCCTGCAGATCGGCGGCGCGTTGTGCTACGCCCACGAGCACGAGGTCGTGCACCGGGACGTCAAGCCGGCCAACATTGTCCTCACCGCCGCGGGCGCCAAGCTGGTCGACTTCGGCTTTGCCAAGAAGATAGGGGAGGGGGACGAGGAGATCCTGACCCAGACCGGCATGGCTATGGGCACGCCGATGTACATCCCGCCGGAGCAGGTCGCCAACGCCAAGCACGTCGGCTTCGCTTCCGACATATATTCCTTCGGTGCCACGCTGTACCACATGCTGACCGGTCGGCCGCCGTTCGTCGGCAAGGGCGTGGGGGAGATCCTCCAGCGGATGATGACCGAGCGTCTGGTGCCGCCGGCGGCTCTGCGTGAGGAGATCCCGCCGGACCTGTCCCGGGTGGTCACGCGGATGCTCGCGCGCCAGCTCGACGATCGCTTCTCGACCATGCAAGAGGTTGTCGACCGGCTCCAGTAGTTAGAGACGCGCCACGTCCGTGCGTCATTTTGGAGTTTCCGCGACAGACAGAAAAAAATGTGGCGGCTGAAGCGGGTCCCGAATTCCGCATGGACTGATGGTGCAACTCTTTCATCTGGAATGCCTTATGGTGTTCGGTGAGGGGGCCGAAACGTTTGGTCCGATCTTGCTTGACAGCCCCCCGGCCCATGTTAACATACCGGCCCTTTTTCCAGCGCTCGACGTCCACTGGATGAGCGTACAGCGTCACTGGGGAGTCGGGATGTCGGAGGATAGGCGGCCAGCGAGCAGCCGGATGCTGGAGCTCAGCGGTCTGGGCATGCAGCTTGCCATCACAGTCACTCTGGGTGTCCTGGGCGGGCTGTGGCTCGACGAGCGTTGCGGCACGACGCCGCTGTTCACGCTGCTGGGGTCGTTTGGGGCGTTGGCGGCTGTTTTCTACCAGCTAATAAAGATCGTTGATCGGTTCTCTGAGAACTAACGAACGACGTGATGCAGCAGACAATCGGCAAGACACTGATGCTCGGCACCGGCCTGTTCTGGCTGGCCGCGGGTCCCGTCGGAATGATGGGTGGTGAGCCTGCGTTGATCGTGCTGGCCCTGGGCGTCCTGATCAGCGGTAGCTGCACTCTGTCGGCCCACGCGCTGGCCCGCTGGGGCGTCGACTATTCGCGCAAGCACAACAAGAGCGAGATGTGGGCCGCCTCGATCGGCGCGCCCGTTCGCCTCCTGACCGTCGCCGGCGGATTGCTGGCCATCTGGTGGCTGACCGACGTCTCGATGGTGCAGCTGCTGGTGGTGGTGGCGCTGACCTATCCGATGTTTCTCATCCCGTCGGCGCTCTGGTTGGCGTCGGAGTTGAACGAGAGGCAAGAGGCCCGGATCGCATGAACATTCTCGCGTCAGGCGGTGGGGTCGAGACGGCCCTGCACCACATCACGGACGGCCACGAGCTGGACTTCTTC
>CAZANL010000319.1:0-2134 GCA_964486115.1 uncultured Planctomycetota bacterium | reverse complement strand
GTGGTGCACATCCCGGAGGCGCTGCAGGCGATCGGCGTGACCAAGCTGGTGATCTATCTGTGGGTCTGTGGCGCGTTCACCATCTTCTTCTGCCTGTGGGCCGCTCGTGGGCGAAAGCAGCGAGTGCCGACCGGTCTCTATAACTTCTTCGAGACGATCCTGCTGTTCGTCCGCGACGACATCGTCGTCGGCACGATCGGCGAGAAGGACGCGAACAAGTGGATGCCGTTCATCTGGACGGTGTTCTTCTTCATCTTCTTCAATAACGCCTGCGGGTTGCTGCCGATGGGGGCGACCTCCACCGGCAACCTGTCGGTGACCCTTGCGCTGGCCGGGATGATCTTCGTGATGATCCACGCCATCGCGATGACCCACGGGGTCCAGGGCTACTTTCACGCGATCGTCCCCAGCGTCCCCTGGTGGCTCTGGCCGCTGATGCTGGTGCTGGAGATGATCGGTTTCGTGGCGAAGGCGATCGCGCTGGCGATGCGGCTGTTCGCCAACATGGTGGCGGGGCACATGGTGCTGCTGACCATCCTCTGTTTCACGCTGATGTTCGGGCAGTGGATCGCGGTGATCGCGGTTCCCGGCGCGGTGGCGATCTATTTTCTCGAGATCTTCGTCTCGGCGCTGCAGGCCTACATCTTCTGCTTCCTCAGTTCGGTGTTCATTGGCGGGGTCCTGCATCCCGACCATTGATCGACAGTCAACAACAAACACAACGGTTCGTTTTCTTTAGGAGAGACCGAGATGGAATTCGGCATTTTTGCAGCGGCACTGGGTGCGGCCTTGGCAGCGATCGCGGCCGGTATGGGCATCGGCAAGATAGGTAGTGCGTCGGTGGAGTCGATGGCGCGTCAGCCGGAAGCTGCCGGCGACATCCGCGGGGCGATGATCCTCACCGCGGCGCTGATCGAAGGTGTGGCCTTCTTCGCCGCCATCATCTGCCTGCTGGTCGTCCTGCTCAAGTACACGACCTTCGCAGCGGGCGCGGCGTAAGCCCATGGATCTGCAGCAGTTCCCGACTCTCCTGGCCGCTGGAGACATCGGCAAGGGCTTGGGGGTTCCGCCGTCTTTCTGGCTGACCTTCTGGACCTTGGCCACGTTTCTGATCGTGCTGGGCGTGCTCTGGAAGTACGCCTGGACGCCGATTCTCGAGGCGCTCGACGCTCGTTCGGAGCGGATTCGCTCCGATCTGGACGGTGCGGAGAACGCCCGGGCTGCGGCCGAGCAGGTGAAAGCGGAGTACGACGAGCACCTGGGTGGGGCGCGAGACGAGGTTCGGGAGATCATCGAGGAAGGCAAGCGGGACGCCACCAAGGTGAAGGAGGACATCGTCGCCCACGCCAACCAGGAGGCGCAGGAGATCCGTGAGCGAGCCTCTCGGGAGACCGGTCTGGCCCAGGCGAAGGCCTTCGAGGAGCTGTGGGAGACCGCGGCCGATCTGGGCACCGAGCTGGCGGGCAAGATCATCGCCCAGAGCCTGAGTGCGAGTGACCATCGCAAGCTGGCCGAGGAGGTGATCGACCAGTACAAGGCCGCGGTGGGCAAGGGAGTCTAGTCCATGGCCATCACCAACGCACTGCACCGGACCTGGGCCGAGGCGCTCCATGCGATCGCCGTGGCGCATGACAAGGTGTTCGAGTTCGAAGAGGAGCTGACGCAGATCGAGGCGTTGATGACCGAGGAGCCGCTGTTCCGGATCTTCGTCACCACGCCCGACGTCAAGATGGAGGAGAAAAAGGAGCTGCTGACCAAGGTCTTCAGCGACGAGCTCTCCCCGATGACGCTCAACTTCTTGCTCGTTGCGGTGGAGAAGACCCGAGTAGGCCAGCTCGCGGGAATTCACCAGGCCTATGTCGATATTCTCGACTCCGGCCAGGGGCGGCAGCGGGTCCAGGTGACCAGCGCCGTCGAGTTGTTCGACGATCAGGCCGAGGATCTGAAAAAGACGCTCGGGGAGCAGCTCGGCAAGCAGGTGATCCTCGAGCAGATCGTCGATCCCGACATCCTCGGCGGACTGGTGATCCAGTACGGTGACACCCGCGTCGACGGGTCGATCCGACGACGGCTGGCGGCATTCCGCAAGGACATCAAACACAGAGTCACGGCGCCCACGTCATGACAGAAGCGA
>CAZANL010000318.1:2140-5939 GCA_964486115.1 uncultured Planctomycetota bacterium | reverse complement strand
GCCGCTCGGCCCGGACGCGGCCACCGGCCTGTGGGAGTTCGCCCACCGGGGAAGCGGCGAGGTGCCTCGCTGGGACACCAACAGCAAGCTGCGGATCACCGGCGATACCGGCCTGGTGCTGGTGCTGATCCCCCCCGGCAGCTTCCACATGGGCTCCCACCGCACCCAGAATCCGAACAAGGACCCGCAATCCCTCTCCAGCGAACGGCCAGTCCGGCGGGTGACGCTGGCGGCGTTCTTGCTCAGCAAGTACGAGATGACACAAGCGCAGTGGCAGCGGGCCACCGGCTGGAATCGCAGCACCTACCATCCCGACAGAAACAAGAAGGGTCAGCCGCGGGTGCGAGCTCACAACCCGGTGACCAACCTCGGCTGGTTCGAGTGCAGGCGCACGTTGGGACAGCTGGGACTCCAGCTACCGACCGAGGCCCAGTGGGAATACGCCGGGCGAGCCGGCACCCAAACGCCCTGGCACTGCGGAGACAAGGTCGCCGACCTGCAGGGCTGGGCCAACATCGGCGACGAGAGCGCGAGGGGAAGGGGGGGAGCAACGTGGTCCCTCGAGCTATCGCTGAAGGATGGCCACGTCATTCACGCACCGGTGGGATCGTTCCGTCCCAACAGGTGGGGTTTGTTCGACATGCTGGGCAATGTGCGAGAATGGTGCCGGGACCCTTATCTTCGCGACTATTCAGTGGTCCCACGCCGGGGGGATGGATTGAGAGAAGTCGTCAACCCCGAAAAGAACAGCCAGTTTTTCAAGGTCGCCCGCGGCGGTAGTTACAAGAGGGCGGCGAGATCCGCGCGAGTCGCGCACCGCTGGAGACACAGCCCGGGCTGGCACGGCGACGACATGGGAGTCCGTCCGGTCCTCAACCTCGTGGACTGGGACCCCCAGGCCAAGTAATCGCTTCAGTCGGGTCTGGCAGACCAGCCTGCGGCGGGAGCGGGACGATCGGTCAGTGCGCGGCCGCAAGCGATGCGAGCCCCGCCCGGGCAGGGTATAATTCTGGCTTGTCGTCCTCCGCTCCTACCGCAAGGCAAAGACCATGGCTCGCCTCACCCCCGGCCTGCTGATCCTGTTGCTAGCCGTCGCGCCGGCCAGCGCGCAGCAAGCGCTGCCCAACCTGGCCGAGACACTGGGCTTCACCCCCGGCACGGACGGGCGACTGCCGACGTGGGCCCGCCTGCTGGGATATTACAAGGCGCTGGCCCAGGCGTCGCCGCGCGTCGCCCTGCTGCCACTGGGCAAGTCGACGGAAGGCCGCGAACTGATCGCCCTGGCGATCAGCTCGGCGGCCAACATCCGGGATCTGCAGGCCAACCGCCAGCGCAGCGCCCGACTGGCCGATCCCCGCGGACTGACCGCCGAGGTACGGCGGCAGCTGATCCGCCAGACCCGGATGACCGTGCTGATCGGCTGTAACTTGCACAGTAACGAGACAGCGTCCAGCCTGACCGCAGCCGTGCTGGCCAGAGCCCTGGCCGTCGAGAAAGGCGAGCTCTACGACAAGATTCGCGGCGAGGTGATCACCCTGCTGGTGCCCTCGCTCAATCCCGACGGCCTGGACATCGTCACCCGCTGGTACCGCTCGGTGAAGGGCACGAAGTTCGTCACCAGCCCGATGCCTCACCTCTACCACCGCTACGTAGGGCATGACAACAACCGGGACTGGTTCATGCTGACCCAGCCCGAGACCCGGCATGTCACGCGGCTGATGTACAAGCAGTACTTCCCTCAGGTGCTCCTCGACATCCACGAGATGAGCAACAAGGGAGCTCGCTTCTTCGTCCCGCCGTTCGTCGACCCCGTGGATCCCAACATCGATCCGATGCTGCTGCGCTCGATCGATCTGTTCGGCAACCACATGGCCCTCGACCTGGCCCGCCGCGGCAAGCGGGGCGTGGTCCAGAGCGTACTTTTCGACAGCTGGTGGCAGGGGGGGATGCGCAACACACCCTGGCGACACAACGTGGTCGGCATCCTGACCGAGGCAGCCCGCGTCGACTGGGCCACGCCGGTCTTCATCAAGAAGAGCAAGCTCAAGGGGCACGGCCGTGGCATGCCGAGCTACAAGGCACGCTACAACTTCCCCGACCCGTGGCCTGGCGGCTGGTGGCGCATCGGCGACATCATCGAATACCAGCAGATCGCGGCGATCTCGCTGCTCAAGTTGTCGGCCCACTACCGGCAGACCTTGCTCGACAACTACGTGTCACTCGGAGAGCGGGCGGTCCGCCGCGGCCAGCAAGAGGGCCCCTACGCCTTCGTCATGCCCCACACACAGCATGACCCGGCCGCCTTTCGACGGCTTCAGCAGGTTCTGCTCGACGGCGGCGTGGAGTTGCACCGGGCTACCGAGCCGTTCACCCTGGGCGGCAGGCGCTATGCGGCCGGCAGCACGGTGGTGAGGATGTCTCAGCCCTATCGAGCGCACGCCAAGAGCCTGCTCGAACGTCAGCGGTATCCCGAGCTGAAACTGACCAAGGCCGATGCACCAAGGCTCCCGTACGACATCAGCGGCTGGACCCTGCCGCTGATGCTGGGGGTCGACTGCCAGACCGCGGCCAAGCCATTCCCGGCCAAGCTGGAGAAGATCGAAAACCTCGGTTCGGGGCGGGCCGCCGCCGACCGGACGAGCCCGTCGTTTCTGCTGCCGGCTCGCAACAGCGCAAGCTATCGGGCAGTCAACCTGCTTCTGGCGGACGGAATCGAGGTCCAACGCCTGACCTCCACCGGCGATTTCTGGCTGCCCAACAAACCGGGTCTGCCGCTCGAACTGCTCGAAGGAGTCGCCGAGCCCCACCGCACTCCCGACGCCCGCCGGCGACGAAAGATCGAGGCGCCTCGGCTGGGGCTGTACCAGCCGAGTCTGTCCAGCATGGACGAGGGCTGGACCCGCTGGGTGCTGGATCAGGCCGTGTTCTCCCACCGCCGTGTCGCCAATGCCCAGCTGAAGGATCTGCGCGCATCGCTCGACGTGCTGATCCTGCCCAGTCTCTCCGCTCGCGCGATCGAGAAAGGCAGCCGCCACCCCCTACCCAAGAAATACGCCGGCGGCGCCGGCACGTCCGGACTGGCCGCGATCAAGCGCTTCGTCGAGAGAGGCGGCACGCTGATCTGTCTTAACCGTTCGTGCAAGACCGCAATCGACCTGTTCGAGTTGAAGGTAACCAACATCCTGACCAACCCTGAAAACAAGAAGGCCTTCGACTGCCCGGGCTCGATCTTGCGCGCGCAGATCGACACCGCCCATCCGATCGGCTTCGGCAGCCGCCCGGCTGCCGCCCTCATCTTCTCGGGGTCTCCCGTGTTCGACGCCCGAGAAGGGACGGTCGTCGTCCGCTATCCCGAGGGAGCCCCCCTGCTGTCGGGGTATCTCAAGGGAGGGCGGCTGCTTCCCGGCAAGGCTGCCGTCCTCGTCGTGTCCAGGGGCAAGGGGCGCATCGTGCTGTTCGGCTGCCGACCACAGTTTCGCGGCCAGCCCAGCGCAACCTTCAAGTGGCTCTACAACGCGATCTGGCTCGGGCGCTAGCCGGCCCTAAGCCTGCTGCGGCAGAGCGATTCAGCTCTGCCTCGGCTGAAAATGGTTGGCCAGGTTCAGCAGCATGTCGAGCGACCTCTCGAAGGCTCTCCGCTCGGGCGGACAGCTGGACAGCTCGAATTCCACCCGCTCGTTGCTCAATCGAGTCGGGTTCTTGGTGAAGTAGGTCCACTCGAACTGTCCGAGCGAGAACAAATCGACCAGCAGCTCGCGCCGCTGCGGCAAGGTGTAGGGCTCGGCAGCGGCGAGCTTGC
>CAZANL010000318.1:0-2130 GCA_964486115.1 uncultured Planctomycetota bacterium | reverse complement strand
GGTGTGAGGAACTGCTGCAACTCCGCGACGCGACGCACTGCCCCGCTTTTCAGGGTTTGCTGATCTTGCAGGTAAAGCCCTCCTTCCGAACCACCCCATCCAGTTTCTTCTCGTCGGCCTGCTTCGGATCGAAGCTGACCCGGAAGGTCTTCTTCGCGTAGTCCATCACCACCTGCTTCACCCCGGAAAGCCCTGACAGGGCCCTCTTGAGACGTTCGCCTCAGCCGGTCGGTCAGGTCATCCCCGACACGGTCAGCACCACGGTCTTGGCTCCCTGCGCCAGGGGCGTCTGCTTGTCCGGCCGCGGGACGCTAGCCGAACCAGAAACTACAGGCTCACGCAGCGGGCGTCGGGACACATGGATCCCGGTGACATTGAGCACCAGCGTCTTCTCGTTGGCCCGCTTACCGACGATTCCGCTAACGACCACATGACTCAGCGGCTTGAGCCCGCCCTGTCCTTCCAGATCGATCGCGAGCGGCTTGCCATCCTCCCCGACGACCTGCACTGTGATCGTGTGGGCCAGGATCTTTTCCCGAGGGTCGCAGCAGAAATCCCATGGAGTCTTGCACGAAGACTCGTCACAGCCGAGCTCACGTCAGTTGAGCATCGCCAGGTCGGCCATCAACATCACCGACCGACCCTTGATGAACGGGTGCTTGCCACCACCAACCTGACCGCGCAACGTGAGGCGATCCCCCTCCTTGGCGGTCTTCTTGATCGCCGCGATGTCCACCGGGTTGTCCGGTGCCTTGGCCAGCAATACGCCGGCGGGAAGTCCCACCTTCTCGCGCTGTGTCCGGTCCGACGCGGGGTCGTCCCCACAGCCGAACGCCACGAGCAGTAATAGGAAGAATGTCAGTCGGTTCATCACTTCTCCTCGAGGACGTGAATTGCATTGGCGTTGATCACCAGTACCTGCTTGTTGGGACGCGGTCCGACGGTCCCCTGGACCACGATGTTCTCCAGCTCCGCAAGGCCACCTCGACCCTTCAACCCGAGTCTCAGAGGCTTGCCGTCCCGCCCCACCACCTGAACGGTAGCCGTGTGGGCCAGGATCTTATTCCGGACCTCGCAGCAGAAATCCCAGGGGGTCGGACATGGCGGATCCATCTGCATGTCGCTACAGGCGGTCAACCCGTCACGCTGCGCCAGCAGCATCACCGCCACGCCAGGTGTGAAGGGCTCCTTGCTGCCGCCGATCCTCCCCCGCACCAGAACCACCTCGCCTTCCTTGGCAGTCGCCTTCAACCGTGCGACGTCCTGGGCTTCTCCCGCGGGGGCCTGCTTCCAGAACAGACCCGACGGCAGACTCGCCACCGATGCCGGTGCAGGTTTCTCGGGCTCCTTCTGTTGGCCGCAGCCCGCGACGAGCAGCAGCACCAGCAGATACGTTGTTCGTCTCATATAGCTTTCAGTGATTCGTTGATCGGTCGTTTGAGACAGTGCCAGCCCGGAGGCAAGGCCCCCAGCACGCCCAAGGCCAGCCCGGCGGCCAGCGCACCAGCCATCACCGGCGCATCCACCACCAGCCCGAAGGCTCCCATCGAAAAGCGGACCGCCAGACCGTCCAGCAGCGTGACGCCGACCAGCGCGGCGATCAGCGCCCCTGTCACGGACGAGAGGACCGACTCCTGCACCACACTGACCAGAATCGCCAGCCGCGAGAAGCCGATCGCCTGCAGCGAACCGAGCTCACGAATCCGAGCAGCGAAGGCGGCAAACAGTGTGTTGAGCCCACCGAACAGTCCCCCCATCGCGATCATCACCGCCGTCACCCAGACCATCCAGTAGACCGGCCGGTAAAACTGCGAGAGCTTGGCGTAGTAGATATCTTCGGAGATCGCGACCAGCTCCAGATCGAGCCGCTGCTTGGTGAACAGATCCACGTCGGCAAACTCTGCGGCATCCAGCGTCACTACCACACAGGAGATGAACTCCCGCTTGGCCGCGATCTGCAGATCGTAGAGCGGCATCCAGATCTCGGCAGCCATCACGGTCCCCGGCGCCTCGAACAAACCGACGACGGTGAGCCGCTGCTGGTCGAACCACAGCGTGCTACCCAGCGCCAGCTGCGACGCCTCCAGCCCCATTCGTGTGGCGGCCAGTCGACCGACGATCACCTCCCCC
>CAZANL010000317.1:0-5946 GCA_964486115.1 uncultured Planctomycetota bacterium | reverse complement strand
GTTCTCGAAGGGAAGATTGAGTTGGTCACCGATGAGGGTGGCCAGATGGAGGTTATCAAACTGGACGGGGAGAAGTCTACCGGAGACAAGTTCTCTCTCTTCGATTACTGAGGTTCGATCCCTACGGCAACGATGGATGGCCTGCTGGTGGTGGACAAGCCTGCCGGGATGACGTCCCACGACGTCGTCGATCGCGTTCGCAAGGTCTCGCAGATGCGCCGGATCGGCCACACGGGCACCCTGGATCCTTTTGCGACCGGCGTGATAGTGCTTTGCCTCGGTCGGGCTACCCGTCTGTCTCGGTATCTCTGCGAGGCGGACAAGAGTTATCTGGCAAACGCGCGCCTTGGTGAGCAAACCGACACCCAGGACTTGACGGGTGAGGTGACCGCGAGTCGTAGCCCCGCTTCGGTGTCGCGCGACCAACTGGAAGCCTGCATGGGCTCGTTCCGGGGTGTGATCGAGCAGGTACCTCCGATGTTCTCCGCCAAGCGCAAGTCCGGTGTCCGTCTCTACGAGTTGGCCCGACAGGGTGAGGAGGTCTCTCGCGATCCGGTCCAGGTGCGGATCGAACGTCTCGAGTTGGTGCGTTTCGACTCGCCTGATTTCGAGTTCGATGTTGAGTGTTCCAAGGGGACCTACATTCGCACCCTGGCCGCCGATATCGGCAATGAGTTGGGCTGCGGTGCTCATCTACGAGCGCTTCGACGCACGAGGAACGGCCGGTTCGGTCTGGAGTCGTCGACTGCGCTGGATCGGTTGGTGAATCTCGAAGGGGTTCGGGCGGCTTTGCTACCGATGGACCAGGGGCTGGCCGACAGTCCGATGATCCGGTTGGAGTCGGGGCCGGCCCAGGCGTTTTGCTGCGGGCAGCAGGTCGTGCCGGAGCAGGATTTGCCGCAAGAGGGGGCTCTGGTGCGTGTCTACTACGCTGAGGAGTTTCTCGGCCTGGGGCGAGTGCATCCGGACATGGTCCTGCAGCCGCTGATGGTGCTGGCCAACCCGTCACAGTGCGCCTGACCTGGCTTGCGGGGCTGGGAGGGGGCCACGAAAGCTAATTTGTGGTCGTCTGTCGGAGGGTTTGCTAAACTCAAGCTGGTGGGGCCTCCTTATCTGAGGAGAATGCTATGGGGGAGCAAGAATCTCCTGTGAGTGGTGAACCGGGCGATCGCCCGGACTGGTGGACCGAGGAGGAACTGGCGCGGAGGCAGGAGCGGCGCCTGCTGGCAGCCAACATGGTCATGTCCTTCGGGTTCCACATCATCCTTATCATCGCCCTGACGCTATTTCTTGGACAGCCTCCCGGACGTACCGAGGGCCTGATCGAGATCAAGCTGGATGCTGAGGTGCCGCGTCTCGGTGACGAGAATGCGACTGCTGACCGAGGTGCGCTGGCACGCAAGGCCTCGACCCCCAAGGCCGCCACGGAGGAAATCACCCAGCGGAACCTGGATCTGAAAAAGAAGATCCAGGAGATCGCGAAGTCCCAGCAAGAGCAGGAGGCGCGTCAGCGACAGGAACTAGAGGCTCAACGTCGTCGCGACGCCGAATCGGCTCGGACCTCGGAGACCAATCGGGTCAGAGGCATTCGCAGCACCGACGCGGCGGTCGATGGCCGCCTGCGCGGCCGTGCGGGTATTGGCAAACTGGAGCCGCGGACCTTCTACGGGATGAAGGTGCACAGCCGCAAGATGATCTTCGTGCTCGATATTTCCGGCAGCATGAACATTCCTTTTGCCAAGATGAATCTGCGCAACGCGTTCGCTACGCTGGGAGAGAAAGAGAAGTTCGCGATCGTCTGTTACGACAACCGCATCTTCTACTGGCCCCGATCCAAGCGTCTGCAGCATGCCACCAAGCAGAATAAATCGCGCGCCACCGCCTGGCTCGAGGAGCTTCTCGGCGGAGGGCAGACCAACATCTACGATGCCCTCAAGAAGGCGTTCGAGATATCATCCAAGGGGACCGCTGCGGACACCTTCTACTTTTTGTCCGACGGGTACCCGACCGCCGGTGTGCGCGAATCGAGCTTGATCCTCAAAGCGGTTCGTCAGTGGAATAATCGAGAGAGGATCAAGATTCATACCATCGGAATCGGCAATCACGACCGCTTTTTGATGGAGAGCATCTCCAAGGAAAATCGCGGACTCTACAAGGCTCTAACCAAGTAGCCGCGGATCCATCTAGAGGGAGCAGGGCGTGACAGAGATCTTCCAGCATGGCGGGGTCATTCTTTACCTCATCGTTTTCACCTCCGTTGTTGCGTTCGGATTCATCATCGAGCGTTTAATCGCCTACTGGCGGGCTGGGACCTCGATGGAGGACTTCTTCGGCGAGCTGGAGCGGATGCTGCGACTGGGCCAGATCGATGATGCCCGCACGCTCTGCGAAGGGGAGCCGGGACTGATGCCACAGGTGCTGCTCGTCGGGCTGGACAACCGGGACGAAGGGGTCGAGGGCGTCAAGCAGATACTCGTCGACGAGGTGCAGGTCCAGGCGATGCCCCAGCTGACCAAACATCTGAGCGTGCTGGGCGTGATCGCAAAGGTCGCGCCGATGCTCGGCCTGCTCGGTACGGTTTTCGGGATGATCGCGATGTTTCAGGAGATCTCGCTGAACCCTCAGTTCGACGTGTCCGATATCTCGCGCGGGATCTTCCGTGCGCTCGGTACAACGGCGATGGGGCTGACCGTCGCGATCCCGGTGATTTTCTTCCACGCCTATTTCATGTCCCGGATCAACAACTTCGAGCTGAGCTTCTACAAGTACTTGACCCGTTTTCTCCGGATTTTGAGGCGTCTCGAAGAGGTCGCTGGTGGCTGACGCGAGCACCTGGCAGGTCAAGAAGGACGACTCGGGCCAGATCTATCAAGATCTGCCGCTGCACACGATCCAGCAGTGGATCCTCGAGGCGCGTGTCGAGCCCAACGATCTGGTGCGGGGCACAGGAATGCCCGACTGGTTGCCTGCGAACCAGGTCCCCGAATTGCAGCGTTTCTTCTCGCCTCGAGCGATGGGGAGCGACGTTATCTCTCGGGGTGATGCCAGCAATCTTTTCGGCCGCCGTGAGGTAGAGGAGCTGGGTATCGACCTGACGCCGTTCATCGACATCACGTTTCTGTTGCTGATCTTTTTTGTCGTGACCGCGCAATTTCAGCATCAGTCGATGAGGGTCGATCCGCCCTCGGCCAAGAATACGGCCAGTCGGCGACAGGAGAGGCTGGTCGTCGTGGTCAGCAAGGAAGGCCGAATCTACCTCGGTCAGAATGAGGTGGCGATCAGCAATCTGGCCAAGAGGCTGCGAGCCGAGATGGAGCGGACACTTCAGCAAAGCGTTGTCATCCGTGGCGATCGCAAGAGTCATCTGGGGCTGTTCGTGAAGGTGCTCGATCAGTGCAAGGAAGCCAAGGCGAAGAAGATCTACGTCGGGGCGGTCAAAGAGAAGTGACCGTCTCCGAGTTGGACTCCCATCTTCGCGACGTGGTGCTGGAAGACCAGCTGGTCACCGAGGAACAGCTGGAGGAGGTCCAGTCGATCCTGACCAGAATGCACCAGCTCGGTCTGCAGAAGGATCTGGTCGACGTCCTGATGCACCGCGAATACATTGCTTCGGCCAAGGCGGAAGCGCTCCGCCAGAAGGCCCGATTCCGTGCTCAGCTGACAGAGGACCGACTGTTTGCGAGGATGGTGACGGGCAGCAACTTGGTCGATCAGGCGATGATCGACGAGGTGTCCCAGGTCCAGGAGGCGCTGTTCCACGCCAAGCAGACGATCCGTCCTCTTGCTGAGATCCTGCTGGCACGTAAGCTGCTGTCACAGGCGGAACACGACTGGGTGTGCAAGGTCGTGACTGGTGGGGCCGGCGAGAGCGAGCCAGAGCAGACTTTCGAGGGGCCGCAGCCTGGGGAGCAGCAGGCCGAGGTTCCGGATTCAGTCCAGCCCGCATCGGATTCGGTGTCCGCAGCCGCCGAGGCGGCGCCAGTCAAGCTCGTGCCTGATTCTGTGTCCGCACCCACCGAGGCGGCGCCAGTCCAGCCCGCGCCGGATTCTGCGCCCGCCCCCGCCGAGGTGGCGCCAGACCAGCCCGCGCCTGAACTCGTGTCGCAAGCCGAGAAGCAGCCGGACTCCACACCAAACGAGCCTCGCAAGATCACGCCTCGTTCCGCTGAGGGCCCAGCTGCGCCGGCCAGCAAGCTGGTCGCTGAGCCCCCGGTCGTGCCGACCCGCGCCGAGGGCCCGAGCGGCGCCCAGCGACTCCCGCCGGTCAAGCAGCGTCGTCGTCGAAAACTCCCCTCAATGCGCTCGGTGATGATGACGGCGCTCGTGCTGGCTGGCATAGGGATCACCATCGGTATTTTCCTGATGGTGCGCTGGCTCGATCAGTCCAGGATCGATCAGCAGTTTCAAGGGGCCAAGCAGTTGATCGCGCGTCAGGAGTTCCTGGCAGCCGAGGCGGCCTTCCGCAAGTTTCTGGCCGACCACCCGAAGAGCAAACGCAGTGCGGATGCCGTGCTGGAGTTACAAAAACTGCTGATCAACCGGGCAGAGGTGCGCGCCGACTCGGGCATGATGGAGGCCGCGATCGAGCGCTACCGCGAGGCCCGGCTGCTCGATTCCACGACCGAGCCAGCGCAGGAAGCCGCGCGGCGATTGGCGCTCCTGTCCCAGAAGCTGGCAGCGAAGAAGAAGACCGAGACCTGGCAGGCATTTGTAAAAAAAGTGCGCTGGGAGATCCAGTCCGACTCCCTTCCCGCTGCACTCAAGCTGCTGGGGCAACCGCCGCTTTCCCGGCTGACCGCGGCTCAGAACAACTCGCTCGAGTCGTTGCGTTTGGAGGTGGAGGGGCTGCTGACCAAACAGCTGCTGAACAAGTTCGTCTTCCTCCCCGCGAGCAAGCTCCAGCTTCCCGGGCTCGCCGAGCGTCGGTCCGTCCTGTCCCGTGCGGTCAAGCGCTACAACCTGAGAGACAACCAGGCAGTCTACGACGGCGAGGGACCGGGAGGCGCCCTGCTGGTCTCGGTAGGGCAGGTGCTCCACGCGGTGGAAGCCCGCACTGGAAAGGTGCTCTGGGAACGCTCCCTGGGGCGCGGGCGGACCTTCACGCCGATTTATCCTCAAGGTGGGGCGGGCATCGGGACCGGAGATCAGCTGCCCCCGCTGGCGGTCATCGTCGACCCAGGCCGGCGGTCTGTGTCTCTGATCGAGGTCGTCTCGGGGAAACTTCGCTGGGAGCGGCGGCTCCCTGCGGAGATCAGCTGTCAGCCGGTCATCTTCGCACCCCACCTGATGGTCGGCACCGAGCGTGGACGGGTCTATCAACTGGGTCTCGACACCGGGCGCGTGGTGGGTGCGTTTCCGGTAGGTGGAGAGGTGCTGGCCTCACCGGGGTACGAGCCGACGGCCGACCTGTTGCTGATCCCTGCGGCCGACGGATTTCTCTATGTCTATGAACTGGAGTCCCGGCGATTCCTCGGTCGCCAGCCAGCCCCGCCGCATGTGGGGGTGCCGCCCTTGGCGCTCCATCCATTCCTGTTCATCCCGGAGCGGGTTGGGAACAGAACCCAGCTGACGATCCACAAGCTGGAAAAGAAGGACGGGCAACTGACGCTCGAACAGCACACGGGCTACGATCTGGAGGGACATATCCGCACGCCGGGCTTCGCCTTGGGCGGACGGATCTACTACGTCACCGACGCTGGAGTGCTGGCGGTCTATGCGGTCGACCCGGGCCGGGTGAGCAAGGTCTACCCGTTGACCAAGAGCCAGACGGGACGCAGCGTATCGAACAAGGGGCTGCTCCGTATTCGGCCTATCGAGTTGGGGCGCAAGATCTTGCTGGCCGGAACGGATCTGCAACGGTTCGAGCTTTCGGAGCTGAAGCCGGGGGATGATCAGTCCGGGTACAACGTGACGCTCGACTGGTCTTACGAGTCTAGCCGAGCCACG
>CAZANL010000316.1:0-5946 GCA_964486115.1 uncultured Planctomycetota bacterium | reverse complement strand
ATCGGCCCGTACGCTGTCATCCTTTTCCGTGGGGTAGGCGCTCAGAAGCACCGTTATGGCCGCCGGCCCCTCGACCCTGGCCAGACCGCGTGCTGCGGCAGCTCGAACGCTAGCCTCCTTGTCCTTGACCAGCGCCTTGCCGAGCGGCCCAAGCGCCTGCGAGAATCCCTTCCGGCCCAGATGCCCCGCGGCGTCTGCGCGTAATCTCGGATCCGCATCTTCGCGTAGGACCCGGCTCAGCAGAGCAGCGCCCCGCTCAGGGCCAATGATGGCAATCGCCCGGACCACCTCTTGGCGCATCCTCATGTCCGCGCCCTGGTAGGCGGAATCTACCGCGCTCAGCACAGCATCTCGGCGAGCCTCGGTCAGCCCCTCCTGGCGAGCACAGATGGCCGCCAAGGCACCGACCAGCTGGCGCCTGACCGTCTTGTCCTCTTTCTTGACACCCAGCTGCTTGATCAGCGCACCGAGCAGAACATCGCTGCCGATGCGCTCCGCAAGTTCGGCCGCCGCCAGGCGGACTTTCTTCTCCTTGTGCGAGATCCCCCGGCCCAGTGCACGCAAGGCCAGGTCGAGTTGCGCCTTGAACTGACGCGACAGCTTGCGTTTCTCCTGCCAGGGTGAGTCCGCGTACTCGACCAGCTTACCCAGCAGCACGCCTTCGTTGACCAATGTCGCGGCTTTCTTCTTCCACCAGGCGCCCCAGGCCTCGATCGCCTGCTGTTGTGTTCCAACCGGCTTCTTGGGATCGAATGCCAGCGCCTCGCCATACGTCTGCAACGCTTCGTAGGCCACCGTTCGCACGGCCTCGGACTTGTTGTTCAGTCCAGCGACGAATCTCTGTGCATCGGCCAGCTGACCGTATGGACTGAGCGCCGAAAGGGCTAGCGCCAAGCGCTTGCCCCGGGCCTTGTCGGCAACAGGCAGAACGTGCCTGCGTCCGCCGGCCGGAATCGCCTCCGCGATCCAGGACAGAGCGCGCTCGCCCAGCGCCGGCTGCTTGTCCCCCAAAGCGTCGAAGACCGCTGCCAGAGCGTCCGAATCTCGCGTCAGCAACAGCAGCGCTTCGAGTGCCGCGCCCCGCACCTTGCTCGACTTGTCCTTGCTCAACCGCTGACGGAAAATCCCAGTCAGATCGGTATCCGCCAGGCTCCCCAACCGCTCGACCACGAAAAGTCGCAGCGGCTCGGCCTGGCGCCCCAGACCTTCCTTGAGCAGCGGTACCGAGGACTCGAGGTCGATCGCTACCAGCGCCTGCGCGGCAGCCATCCGAACGCTCGGATCCACATCACCCGCCATCACTTTCCCCAGGGCCGACAGAGTGTCGACGCTCTTGAGTCGAGTCAGGCCCTCAATAGCGGCAATTCTCCGCTTGGGCGTCTTGGCTCTGAGCTGGGCCACCAGCTGTTTGTGTGTAGGCTGCTTTTCGTCCTGGGCGAGAACCGGACTGGCAATCAGTCCGATCAACAACAAGGCCAGGGTTCTGCTCATCTCACTGCTCCATTGTGAGTTGTGTGGTCTACTGCCAGGCGTCATCTCTCGCCCGGACTCCGTGATCACATCTCGCTTGAAAGGCACGATTCGACCTTACCGACCGACAGACCGGTGAGAAGGGACGCGCCCCGAGCGCGACAACTCGTGGTGATCGGTGCGATCTTCCACACGAGTGTGTGCGGGCTGCGGAAGCGCGAAGTCTAGCAGATTCCCTTATGAGTGCAAGTTGGGCACATCTATGAGTGCAAGTTGGGCACATCACCAGTATTCTAGCCAGATGCGCATCCCCAACCACCCGCCAGCTGAGGCGTGCGAAACCCGCTGCGTCGACCTTCGGTGCGAATCCGAGGCGCTACAAATCCTCGCCTCTGCGGCCTTCATCCAGGTGGAGCTAATCTCCAGCCGTCACGTCGCGGCTTGAGCGATCGGCGCGAGTTACTCAGGAGATCCCTCTTTATTGTCCGACAAACAACGACGACCTGACGAACCCGAGAAGTCGTCGCCTGGAGGCATTGGTGGACCCAAACTCAGCCCTGTGCAGGACTTGAAACAAACGTCTGAACACCCGAGGGAGAGGCTGGGGATCGGTCGGGAGGTCCCCGGACCGCTGCCCAACAAGCGGCAGAACAGACCCGACCCCTTCTCGAACAAGAGACTTGCAGTCATCACGCCGATGGCCGAGGAAGCGGACGGCTGCGAGCAATTCATCGATGCCGTGCTCGCGCAGTGTGCTCCGTTCGCGCAATCCCGTATATTCGTGGTTATCGATCGGGTGACACCGTCCACCACGCGGGAGCGCCTGGATCAACTCGCTGCCACACGCGACCGGCTGACCATTGTCTGGGCGCCCGAAAATCGGCACCTGGTAGACGCCTACCTGCGCGGTTACCAGTGCGCGCTGGAGGGCGATTTCGATTGGATCCTGGAGATGGACGCCGGCTTCTCACACGATCCAGCCGAGATGCCACGGTTCTTCTCGAAGATGCAGGAAGGGTACGATTGCGTCTTCGGCAGCCGGGTGGTTCCGGGGGGCGGCTGCACGGACACGCCACTTGCTCGTCGTCTGATCAGTCGGCTTGGCAGCCTACTGGCCAACTTGCTGCTGGGTACCGCCCTGCGCGACATGACCAGCGGCTACGAGTTGTTCACCCGAGAGGCCCTGGCGTCGCTGACGACCCACACGTTCGTTAGCCGTGGGCACTTCTTCCAGACCGAGGTGCGGACCTATTGCCGGCACCTACACTGTTGCGAGGTACCGATTCACTATCGTGCTCCCAGCTCTCGACTCGGGCTGGGTGGCCTGTGCTCTGCCTTCGGCTGCCTGCTTCGGTTGTTCGGGCGCCGACTGGTTGGTCGGCTCTGATCGGTATACGCCTTACTGGATCGCATAATCACAGGTCGGCTGCTCCTGACCTGCTCCCGAGTTACTGGTTGGGCCAACATGGGACCGACTGGGAGAGAAGACCTGCCCAGACGTGAATCGAGGCACGTGAGCGCGGACTACTTGCTCTTACGGAGCAAGCTCCTGTCGATCGCCAGCTCCAGCAGGACACCACCATCTAGCTTTCGAATCCTCAGCTTCTCCCGCCACAGATCCCGCATGATCACCTGTTTGGCTTCCGCGAGGATCTTGTCGAGTTGCTCCTTCTCGGACCGTCGAACCTTCTCCTGGCCAACCGTCATCAACAGGTTGGCTGACTCACCGAGCGTCTGCGCCGCCGCGAGAACCTCCTCCTGATGCGATAGTAGATCCTCAGTCGTCACGACCTTCTTCATTGCTTCGACCAGGTCCTTGGCCGCCTGGGAATAGGCCTTGATCGGTCCTTCAGCCTTCTTGAACCCTTCGCTGGGCCCACAGCCGAACAGAAGTAGACAGACGGGGAAAAGGACGAGATTGATACGGGGCGCTGGCAACTGGCGTCACTCCTCAACCTGTGGATCACCCAACACTGCGACCAGGGTCAGCCGTCACGGCTCGCGCCATGGCTGGCGTCAACTCATCCAGCCGGGCTACCAATCCGTCGATAACTCCGGCGAACCCAGCCTGCGACGAGAAGGCTACTCTTCCTCGTCCACCGTTTTCTTACCGGCGTGCTGCTCGGTGACCATCTGGTTTAGCGCATCGCCCAGATCGTGGCCCCCACCGGGAATCCGCGTGGGATCCGCCGAGCGCTTTTTCTGAACAAAGTCCCAGATCAGCAGCGTGGCAATCAACCCGGCGACGACAATCAGCACGATCTTCAACACTGCGGAATTGTAGCGGCTGCTGAGGCACTTGCCAAACGTCAAGCCTCGCCGAGATCCACCAATCGACTCTCTTCAGTCCGCAGCAGACTGGTGTAAATCTGCTCTGGGCGCGCTCGCTGAGCCGCCTGGGCTATTCGGACAGCACCTTCGACAGCTCAGCGCGCACGACGAAAAGCCAGCCGAGGCTGAGCGGCCGGTCGTAACCGATCAGCGGATGCCTGCCCTTGTGCGTCTCCGGTTCGATATGACCAGGGCGCTTGCTCTTGACTCCCGCTATCACCGCACCCACGGAAAAGGGCTTGAGCTGGAGCTCCCCGAGCATGGCCCCGCTGCGAAACTTCTCCCGCGAGTCTGCGCCCTCTCACGCTGATACGTACCCTGGCCACGCCAGCTGTGAGCTCCGGGAGAGCCATCAACACGCCCACCGCGGGCCACTCACGATAACGGCTCATCCGACGCAAGACTCCCTGCAGTCGGGTCTCTGCAGAGCATGAACAGCCCCATATCCAACGGCACCGGCCAGTGCTGGCTATTTCGCCTTCTTGCCGTCGTAATCGGTCGCCTTCTTGGGAGCAGGCCACCCCGCGTCCCCAGAGGACTTGATCTTCTGCCACATCCCATACGTCAGCTTGTACTTGAGGACCACCTGCACATAGTACTGACGGAGGAACTTCTGCTTGAAGTACTTCTTGCTGGTGGCGGTCATCCCGGATCCCCGCTTCTTGGCGGCCGCCTCGGCGATCTTGTCGAGGTGCATCATCTTCTTGTAGATCGCCTTCTGCGTCTTCAGCGCTGGCGGCTTGACCACCATCAGCATGAGGGTGGAGTCCTGGCCCTTGATCCACAGCGTCTCGCCGTTGAGAAAACGAGCCGTGTAGTACGGCTTCTTGAACTGGGTCTGCTTGGCGAGGAACTCGAATGGCATGTGCCGGAACAGCCGCAGGGTCACCCAGGGCTTGGTATCGGTGATCGCCCCCTTGGTGTTGGTCAGCACATAAACGAGCTTCTCTTTCTTGGGCTCTTGTTTCTCTTCCGCTGGAGCGGCTGCTACGAAAACCATCAACAGCCAGGCGATCCAGAAAGTGCGCATCTGTCTAACCCTCAGTTGTCTTTATGGCGGTCGCCAATCTTATCAGAAAATTACAGTCCGATTGATCCACCTCCGGTTATATATGTCCGCTTCCCTGTGGAGAAGGACACATGCCGGAACATAGATATCGCTCTCATACCTGTGGCGCCCTGCGGGCAGGCGACAATGAACGTCGCGTACGTCTGTCCGGCTGGGTCCACACGATCAGAGACCACGGCTCTCTGCTATTCATCGACCTGCGAGACCGTTACGGTTTGACTCAGCTGGTTTTCCGCAGTGAACCCGCCGAGCTGGCCGAGCTGGCCGGGACCCTCCGAAGCGAGTGGGTCATCCGCATCGATGGCGACGTCACATTGCGTGGCCCCGGGCAGGTCAATCCCAAGCTGGGTACGGGTGAGATCGAGGTGCTAGTCAGCAACCTCGAGGTGCTCTCCCCTGCAAAGACGCCTCCGTTCGAGGTGGCCCACAACGAGGAGACCGTCTCCGAAGAGCTCCGATTCCGCTATCGCTATCTGGACCTCCGTCGACCACACATCGCCCAGCGGATGTTTCTGCGACACCAGATGAATCGAGTGCTACGCAACCACCTCGATGGCGAGGGCTTCGTCGAGGTCGAGACGCCAATCCTCAACCGCTCTACCCCGGAAGGGGCGCGGGATTATCTGGTGCCCAGCCGAATCCAGCCGGGCACCTTCTACGCCCTGCCCCAGAGCCCGCAGATCATGAAGCAGATTCTGATGGTCGCGGGAATGGACCGCTACTACCAGATCGCCCGCTGCTTCCGCGACGAGGACCTACGCGCTGACCGTCAACCGGAGTTCACCCAGCTAGACATCGAGATGTCTTTCGTGACCCAGGAGGACGTCTTCTCGATGATGGAAGCCATGTTCGCCTCGATGATGCAGGAGGTGATGAACATCGAAATCGCGACGCCATTCCCCAGGATAACCCATGCGGAGGCAGTGGCGCGTTACGGGATCGATCGCCCAGACATGCGCTTCGGCCTCGAACTGGTCGATCTGTCCGCGCTAGTCCAGGACTGTGGGTTCGGTGTCTTCGAGGGTGTGGTCAAGAGCGGCGGGATGGTCAAAGCGTTGCGCCTCCCGGGCGGCGCC
>CAZANL010000315.1:0-5967 GCA_964486115.1 uncultured Planctomycetota bacterium | reverse complement strand
GGGGATCTTGCAGTCCCTATTCGGCAAACGCGAAAAGAGTAGCCCGGAGGTTCGCGGTGTGAGCCTGAGGATCATTCCTCAGGAAGAGGAGATAGTCCAGGGCCAGCTGGCCAAGATCCGGCTAGCGGTCAAGGGTGGCTCCACACCGCTTTACCTGGACTTCTTCCAGTTCCACCTGATCAATCGCCGGGAAGAGAAGAAGGCCTTCCTGGACAAGATGGTCACATCCTCCCGCTTCATCTTCCGGATCAACATCAATCGGGAACTGCAATCCGGCGAGGAGACTCTGATCGAGATGGAGTTCCTGCCACCGATCTGCCGCGAAGGCACCCGCAAGACCAAGTTCGTCATGATCCTCTGGGAGCTTCAGCCATCGCTGTACCTCTCCGACCCCGGCTCCAACAATAGCCGCGGCAGCTACCGCTTTGTCGGTGAGAATCAGGAGTTGGTGATCAAGGGACGTCGATGACCGCCCCGGCCTCGAGCGAACATGGCTCGCCCGTTGACGAGACTCAACGCCTCAAGCAGGAGGTCGACGAACTCACGGCCTTGTTCGAGATCACCAAGCGATTGCGCAGGCCCTTCGAGCTGTCCTCGCTGCTCGAGGAGATCCTGCTGATCTGCCGCGACCTGACCAACGCGGAAGCAGCCAGCCTGCTGCTGCTGGACGACACCGGCAAGTGGCTCGACTTCATCCTCGTGCGTGGTGGTCCCGAGCGGAAGCTGATGAACCTACCGCCAATCAGCGTGGGCGAGGGGATCGCCGGCTGGGTTGCTCAAACCGGGGACTCGGTCATCGTCAACGACACGCGGACGGATGAACGATTCAGCAACCGCGTCGACACCCAGACCCGCTTCAAGACTCACTCCGTACTCGCCGCCCCACTGCGCACAGACGAGGGCATCCTGGGCGTGGTCGAGGTGATCAACAAGAAGGACAACGCACCCTTCACCACCGACGACCAGCGCCTGTTCGAGATGATGGCCGAACAGGCCGCCGTGGCCTATCAACACGTCAGCGCTCAACAGCAACACCGTGAAGAGGACCGGATGGTGATGATCGGCCGCATGGCGAGCGCTATCATCCATGACCTGAAGAATCCGATGACGGCGATCAAGGGCTTCGCGGAGCTGATTCGCGCTCAGACTCCAGATGCGAGTCGTTTCTGTGAGATCATCATCCGCGAAATCGATCGGCTGGTCGAGATGACCCATGAGCTGCTCGATTTCAGCAAGGGCATTCCCGACCTGGACCCAGTAGAGATGGAGATCCGGACCTTCATCGAGGAACTCGTCGAGGTGCTCCGGCCAGACTTCGAGGCCTCCGAGATCTCTCTCCTGGTCGACCTGCGCTGGGATGGCAAGATCTCACTAGACCCCAACAAGCTCCGCCGGGTCATCTTCAACCTGGCCAGCAACGCGCGGGACGCGATGCCGGACGGCGGATCCTTCACGATCAAGGTAGAGCAGGAGAGGCGTGGCGTGGAGGTCTCTCTGACCGACACCGGCTGCGGCATGGACGAGAAAACCCGGCTGAGTTGCTTCGAGACGTTCTACAGCTCAGGCAAGCAGAACGGGACGGGGCTCGGCCTGGCAATCGTCAAGATGATCGTCCGGGCACATCAGGGCGCAATCGACGTCAACAGCCAGCCGGGCCGAGGCACGACCTTTCGCATCTGGTTGCCGAGCCAGCAGATCAACACATGACCACATGGCAATAATGAGCAACGCAGGGCCTCCAGCGGGCCAGCCCGGTGCATCCACAGCGGGCGATCTCGGACTCGGCCTGCTGCGCTGGTTGGCCACGCTCACGCTTTGCCTGGTGCCGATCGGCTGTGCGCAGTCGACGGAGAGCTTGCTCGACAGCTCGGACACGGCGTTCCGGCAGGGTAACCTGCGGCAAGGCGTTCACCTGTTACAAGAAGCATATCGCAAGAACCCTCGACATCCGGGGGTCATGCAGCGAGCACGTTTACATGGACAGTGGTTTGGACTCAAATACCAGCCCCCCAGAAAACCCCCTCTCTCATCTGGATCAGAACGGACAGGCCCAGATGGTGGACGTGGGGCAAAAACAGGCAACTAGCCGAACAGCCCGGGCTGCCGGTCGCATCCTCTTTCCGAAGGGCGTGCTGGAGCAGATAGTCGACAGCAACGGTCCCAAGGGCGAGGTATTCGGCACCGCCAGAATCGCGGCGATTCAGGCCGCCAAGCGCACGGCAGAGCTGATCCCACTGTGCCACCCCCTGCGCCTGGACAAGATCGCGGTGGACTTCGATGTTCTGCCCGAGCAACAGGTCGTCATCATCGAGGCCACGGTCAAGGCGACCGACCGCACCGGCGTCGAGATGGAGGCGCTGCAGGCCGTCTCGACCGCCGCGCTCGTGATCTATGATATGAGCAAGGCGCTCTCCAAGGGCATTCGGATCGAGAACATCCGTCTGCTCGAAAAGACGGGTGGAAAATCAGGGGACTGGTCGGCGGACTGAGATGATTGCTCGCGTCCCGGGAGGCCGGGTCGCCACGAGTTCCACCCCAACGGGATGCACAGCGCCTTCAGCCTGACCGGCTCATCGGATCGATGATGACCGGGCGGTCTACCGGCGGGTCCGAGTCCAGCATCTCACAGCGGAACGGACGTGACCGCCAATGCCCGGACATGGACTGACGGTTCTTCCGCATTCCTCATCCGGCGCGTACAATGCCCCCCCATGAAAATCGCAGTCGTTGGTGCCACCGGAGCGGTCGGACGGGAGATGCTCACCGTCCTTGCTCGCTCCCGCTTCGCAGAAGAGCAGATCCTGCCGCTGGCCTCTGCGCGTTCCGCCGGTAGCCAGCTGCCTTATCGTGACCAGTCGCTCGCCGTATCCTTGCTCGAGCCAGACGCCTTCAGCGATGTCCAGCTGGCACTCTTCTCGGCCGGTGGATCGATCAGCAAGACGTTTGGGCCGCAGGCCGTCGAACAAGGGGCGATCGTCATCGACAACAGCAGCGCCTTCCGGATGGATCCGGATGTCCCGCTGATCGTGCCGGAGATCAACGCCAGCGCGATTACGCAACACCAGGGCATCATCGCCAACCCCAACTGCTCGACGATCATCATGGTCCTGGCCCTGGCCCCGCTGCGCGCATTCGGTCTGAAGGAAGTGGTCGTGTCGACCTATCAAGCCGTCTCCGGCGCGGGACAGAAAGCGATCGAGGAGTTGAGAAACCAGCAGGTCGACCCCAATCTGGCGGCCGGCCCCAGTTTCCCCTACCGCATCGCGGACAACGTCCTGCCCTTCGTCGACTGCTTCGTCGACGGAGGTCACACGCGAGAAGAGCTGAAGATGATCCTCGAGACTCGCAAGATCCTCGAGTTGCCCGAGCTTTTGGTGCGCTGCACCTGTGTCCGGGTGCCGGTCGAACGGGCCCACAGCGAGGCGATCAGCGTGACTGTCGAGCGGCCCATCACCGTCGAACAGGCCCGCTCGCTGTTTGCCGAAACGCCGGGACTGGTGCTGGAAGACGACCCCACCAGCCATCGCTATCCCATGCCATTGTCTGCCTCCGGCCGCGACGCGGTCGGCGTCGGCCGTGTCCGGCAGCCGGAGCAGCGCAGTGACCAGCTCGATTTCTGGCTCTCTGGCGACCAGCTGCTCAAGGGCGCCGCGCTCAACGCCGTACAGATCGCAGAGCGCCTCCAACCGTAGGAGCCCGGGATGCCAGCGCTCAAGCTCACCATCGTTCTGGCTATCCTCTTGCTGACTGGCTGTCGCGGCAAGTCCGCCAGCGTGGACCCGGCGCCCTTCGAGCAGGCGATGACGATCTACCTCAAGAAGATCCACAGTGAAATGAAGGTGGTGCAGGTCAGCGAGGTCGCCATCTCCGGTAAAGCAGCCACGGCACAGGTTCGCCTGTCTCACAAGGAGTCAACCGGTCTGCGCCCACTCTGGAGCGTGACCTTCAGGCCAGAAGGATCGGCCTGGGTGGTCGAGAAAAAACAGAAGCGGTGATGGAGCGAGAGCGCCGTTTCGCCCTGGACATTGCTCGCCAGGCAGGTCAGATCCTGGTGCAGCACTGGGGCCGGCTGACACCCAGCCAGATCGACTCCAAGGGGACTCGCAACCCGGTGACGGATGTCGATCGCAACTCCGAGAAGTTGCTGGTCGACGCTATCCAGGGCGAGTTTCCAGCAGACGGGATCCTCGCCGAGGAAGAGCACCGTCAGGACCTCGGTGCACAGCGGGTGTGGCTGATCGACCCGCTCGACGGAACGGTCAACTACACGCACAGCCATCCGTTCGTGGCCATCTCGATTGCGCTGCTGGTCGAGCAGCAGATCCAGGTCGGCGTGGTCCACTTGCCGATCCTCGAAGAGAGCTACAGCGCGATCCGTGGCGGCGGTACCCTGCGCCACGTGAGCAGTCAGGGCAGCGAAGTGGAGCAGCCGTGTCGGGTGTCGTCCATCGACCAGCCAAACAAGGCGCTCTGCGCCACCGGATTCCCGTACGTCCGTGAGACCTCGCCGTTCAACAACCTCGCTGCCTTCGACCGGCTGTTTCTCAAGGTCGGCGGCCTGCGACGCTGTGGCACCGCATCGATCGACATGGCGTTCGTCGCCTGCGGGATCTACGACGCCTTCTGGGAAGCCCATCTGGAATGCTTCGACGTCGCCGCAGGCAGCCTGCTGATCGAGGAAGCGGGCGGACGAGTGACCGACTATACCGGGCGCAGTGACTGGCTGTTCGGCAAGAACATCGTCGCGACCAACGGCACCGGGATGCACGCGTTCATGCTGGATAACATGGACCAGCAGTTCGACCCCGACCTGCGCCACCCGACTCTGGGTTGACCTGGCCTGGGCCGGGCTAACGCCACCAGCGCCACGGTCGCAGTTCGCGCAGCCTCCTCCAGAAGCGACGGACCTGCCTGCTCGATCGCCAGCGGCGATAGGCGGCGGGCTTTTTCAGGCGCCCCACCGGGATCAGCTGATCGCTGACGTTGGAGCCGATGCGAATGACCGTCGAGGCGTGGCCGCGGATGTACAGCACCAGCTCGACGCGAATCACGCTAGGACGCGTCGAGGACGATCTAATCGGGATCTTCATCACGTTAGGCGCGTTTCGACTCAGTCGCCCGATTCGAACGTCTCCAGAGATCAGATCGACCCGAGTGCGCGACAGGCTGATCGCCGTGCCCTTCGGAGAAACCACCAAGATGGGCCGGTTCATCTGCCCGGCAACCGATTCGCGGATCGTCAGAGCGCCCACCGCCTGATCCGAACCGACGCGGACCGTCTCGATCTTGCCATCTCGAGAGATCTCCACTGGCTCTTCAACCGTCCCGACAGTGACCGTCTGCTTGTGCAGGTTGGTCTTGACGGCTAGAGGGCCCAAGAACCCTGTGGAGATCCGCATCACCGGCGTGATCTGGATCACGCTCGCCGACGTGCTACGTCGCTGTACCGGAATGACCACCATCCGCCCCACCCGGCGTGGTCGACCCAGACGGATGTTGCCGCGGCGAACGCTAATCTTGCTCCGGCTGAGACTGATCGCGGTCCCTTTGGGCGAGACCAGCGCCAACGACTGGCCAGCCCGGCCCGCTGAGCTCTCACGGATGGTCAGCGTGCCAGCTCTGACCCTGGGGCCTGGAGCGAGTACAGGGATGGAACGCGGCCCCCGAACCGTCACCGGGCAACTGCGGTCTACCACGTCGCCGTAGGTGAACGTCCCCTGAATACACGGCTCCTCACCGTAGAGTAAACAGGCCCGCACCAAGGTCGTCTCCGAGACCCGGACGCCGTCCGGAACCACGGAGGTCCCGGCGAAGGTCAGTGTGCTGCCTGAACCGGCCTGGCTGGCGAACTGGGAGTCATCCAGGACGACCTCGTGGTCGGTCAGCTTGCCGTCTCCATCGAGGTCCACCCAGACCTTGGCGTCCAACCCCCGGCCAAAGTCGCCGGGATTCTTGGAGAGCAACTTC
>CAZANL010000314.1:5730-5970 GCA_964486115.1 uncultured Planctomycetota bacterium | reverse complement strand
CACAAGGCCAGGGGGTGACCGTTCACTCCTGAAGACGAACTAGCAGGACACCCCCAAGGCTGGCGCACGTACCCTGCACCTCCTGACCAGGGACCAGCCCAAGAGCCCGGATCGCTCCGGTTCATTGTCCCCCGGACAGCAGCCCCAGGAGCAATGACTCGCCGAAATAGCCGACGACATCCAGTATGCTCTCTCCCGAGTGCGCCTTTTCGGCAACCTCGACCAGGTAGCCGACGACCT
>CAZANL010000314.1:4864-5720 GCA_964486115.1 uncultured Planctomycetota bacterium | reverse complement strand
TGTGCGGAACCCTCCTGGATTCGCCGCATCGTCTCCGAGTCGCTGCCTCCGAAGATCTCGACCGTCTGGGCCCGGTCCGCAGCCTTCAACCGCTGGATGTCAGCGTACAGCAGCGTCGTCGTGATGACGCCCCCCTGGGAGTGGGACTTGAGCTCCTCGTATAGTTCAAATCCAAACGGTCTCTCATCGGCTCTCATCGTCAGGCTCCCGCTTGGCGCGCTGGTCGGAGACCAGGACTCGCATCCCCTTAGCTGTGTCAGTACCGCGCGGCATCCTGCCGCACACCAGCACCAATTAACGAAACAGACGGGGGCACGAGGCAACATTCTCAGACAAATTTCTGCGACTGCTCCGCTGCCAGCGCAGCAAGGCCCTAACGAATGGTCCTGTGCGACCTCACTTGGCCAGCGGTTTGCGGTGCTCCTGAGGTAGCCCAAAGCGCTTTTCGCGCTCCATCTTGACGTACACCAGATAGCGCCGGAGACCAAGCAACGCGGAGAGTTCCGCCGCGGATCGACGACGCTGCTCTTCTGTGCCCGCGCGAAAGGCGGTCCGAGAAAGAGCTCGCGCGGACACCTTGCGCAGGAGACCGAGACGGCGGTGCAGCTGCCTTTCGAACAGCCGTGCCAGTTCACGCGAGAGTGTGGGGTCCAGGTCGAATTCGCGCGTCAGGATCTCGACCCTCAGAGCATTGCGGCGGCGCTGCAGGTCGGCCCAGACCTCGTTGCGCTGGCGACGCAGTGTCTCGACCCCCTCCGCAGTCCGTTCGGACGCCCGGCCGCTGCCTGGCAGGTGGGCCACCCGACCGCGCATTGATCCGTCTCCCGAGCGAGGCAGATGGCGCCGGATTCGCAGT
>CAZANL010000314.1:0-4840 GCA_964486115.1 uncultured Planctomycetota bacterium | reverse complement strand
GGATGGCGGCTGCTGGGCCGCCGGTGTCACGGCGGCTCGCGACCTATTCGCAGGCTCCTGCGCTGGATTGACCCGCGAATCCTGGATCTCGGCAATCGGCTGCGCTTCTAGCGACCTCTGCAAGGCCGCCTGCTCTGAGGCCTGCCCGACGAACCACCAGAGCGCTAACAGCCCACAGACCAGACCGCCGAACAGTCGACGGGCGCCTCTCGACCTCATCGCGGAATCGTGATCGTGATGCAGTGAATCGCGCCGGAGTACTTGATCAGATGCCGGCAGTCGATGCCAACGACCTCCCAGCCGTAGGATCGGAACAGCGAGAGCGCAGTCGCGTCGGTCGACCGACCGTAGGTCGGAACCAGCATCACACCGTTGACCGGCAGCGAGTTGGTGTAGGTCGAGATCTCGGTGTCCGCCATCGGCACCCGCCGCACGGTATACCCCGCGCTGCGATAGCGATCGGCATTCTCGTCCAGCAGAGCGCCGTTGGAGTAGCCAGAGGCGAAGCTGGCGACCATCACCTCAGACGCCCCCATGAACCGTGCGTACATGTCGACGTGGCCCGTGCCCTCGTTGTACATCGGCCGAGTCGCCACCACCCGCGAAACCCCGAACGCGTCGGACAGCATCCCGTCCACGGTAGAGCGGCTGTAGCTCGAGTTGCGTGTGTAGACCGTGTGGCTGGAGCTGAGGGTGCCACGGCCATCGGTCATGAAGTTGCCGCCCTCCCAGGACAGATTCAGCGGGTGGTTCTGGTACCCCTTGAAGTTCGAATAGCGCTGCGGAAACGCGTCGTCATCATCACGGCCAGGGTAGTACTTCAGGTCGACCATCCGCAGACGACCGCCGGACCGGCGAACTGGCAGTGGGCCGTAGTCCCGCATCCAGACGGTCTGGATCGGCACCACGTAGAACTGGACGTTGCTATAGCTCACACCGTCCCGATCGAAGCGGTCCATCAACTCGTAGGCGACATATTCACTGCCGACGAAGATCAACGTCTTGACCCGGCTGTTCACCGCGCGGAGCATCCCGCTGTAGACGCCCTCGATCAAGTAGGTGTCGTTGGCCCCCAGCAGCAGCTCGCTGACAGCCTCATCTTCATGCGGGCTGGACAGCGGGGCGCTGGTCGGAGCGGGCGGGGATGGCTCTGCACTGGCGGTTATCGCGACCGTCAACGACGGGCTGTAGATCTGCCCCGTGTAGAGGTTGGTGGCCTTCAGCGTCAGGGTGTGCTCGCCGACCGACAGCTTCGAGACCGAGAAGACCGGTCCCTCTCCGACGTTGCCATCGAGGCTGGAGAACCACTCGAGCGCGTATCCCTGGACCGGCTTTCCGCCGTTTACCGAGAAGGACTTGGTGCTGCCTTGCTCGTAGGTATAGGTCGCGGCCTCGAGCGGAAGGGTAAAGCCGGCCAACAAGGCCAGGACCAGCAGGAATCGTGTCATCGCCCCAAATCTCTCTCGAATGGACTGAACCGTACCCGGTATTTCTCAGCACGCGCAAAATTGATGCCGTCCCACCCGAGTTCCGGCCATAAACCCTATGTTCTTACTGCAAGGAAGCTTATGGCGTATATCGGGTTGGTCAGCTACACTGAAATAGGTTACGGAACTACACAGCGATTACGATACTGCTCGTGTCAGTCACCCAGCCGGCTGAGTGCCTCCCTGAGGCTCTCGATCCGGAAGGGATGCTCGAGATAGACGCAGCGTCCCACCGGGAGGCCCATCTGTCGCTTGAGCCTGTCGTCAGCTGGCAGTTCATCGCGTGGCACGACGAAGATCCAGGGCCTATCGCTCAAGTCCCCGTCTTCCAGATCACGCTTGAGCTGTACCAGGGTCTGATATTGAACCAGGACCACCAGATCGGGAGCCAGCGCCTTCAGATCGTCGACGGAATCCAGCCGTACCGGGGTAGAGCCGAGACGTCGAACGAGCATCTCCATCAGGTTTACCGGCGGTGCCTCGCGATCGAACAGGTGGATCTCCGGACGATGTGGCTCCACGGGATGCGGCCAGTCGAAGTCGACCTGAAACAGCTCCATCAGCTCCAGGAGCTGGGCCACGGCACGCCCCAGCAACTCACCATCTTTGAGGGTCCGCGATAGCGCCGGATGGCCGCAAACCGGGTTCGGCCCTGGGTCGTAGAGCCCTTCGGCCCGATACCCGAAACCCAGCCCATGAGCGGCCCAGCGGGCCAGCCAGACACAGCTGGCTCGAGCGCGTGAGTGGGCTTCCATCCCCGCAATTCGCTCGGGACTTTGCTGCACCCAGATCGTCTCGACCACGCGCTCGGGGAACTGCCAGTAGTCGAGAACGAACGAGCCGATCTCGCAGTGGCCCACGCCGAGCACACGCCTCTCGGCCACAAACAGGCTGATCTCCTCCTCCAGGGTCAGCTTGAGGGCCGGCTCGAACATCGACGTCAGGTGTTGGTCCAGCAGCAGCAAGCCAAAGTCGGCCAGCAGGGCGCAGATGAACACCTCCTCCGCGTCCAGACCGCCGACTCCGCGGGCCATCTCCCGAGCCAGAATCGCCGTTCCCAGCGAGGCCGTCCAGAACGCCTGGCGATCCAGGCCGATCCGCTCCCCTGGCGACGCGTGAAGATCGGCCACCGAGAGCGCCAGCACGATCCCCTGCACCGTGCGAAAACCCATCAGTTCGATCGCGTCCGACACACGGGCAATCTGGCGAGAGGCAGAATAATATCCCGCATTGGCCCGTCTCAAGACGGCAGCCGTGATGCTCACGTCGGCGGTGATCGCCCGCTCCAGTTCGGTCGCCCCCTGCCCCTCATCGGTGATCTGCAGCACCTGCTGAACCACGAAAGGGAGCGCCGTGAACTTCTCGATGCGCTTCAGCCGGGTCAATACTCGCTGACAGTTCGGCTGGGCCGCGATCAATTCGTTAAATGCCTCCGCCAGCGGGTCTTTCTCCGGAGTCAGGTCGACCTCACCGACGCACACACGAATTTCATCGAGCAACGCCGGCATCGTAAACGGCCGGACCAGCACGCGGTCCACCCCGGAGCGAATCGCCTCGTTCAGACCCGCGCCGGTCATCCGGGTGGCGACCAGAAGGATTTTGATGCCGCTGGCCCCACTCGCGACAGCGGAGACCACGCTCAACGCGTCCTTGTGGTCTCCATCGATCAGCAACAGGTGGACTGGATCCCCCAGAACCCGATCCAGACCGCGCACCATGTTGGTGTAGAGATCGATGTCCGCCTCGGACTCGCTCAGCGCCTGCCTCAACAAGAGCCCAAGCCGCTTGTTGGGGCTCGGGTGAACTCATCCGATTATCGGCTCCGGCAGGATCACGCGAATCGCGGCCCGGCGCAGAAATCCAGCTGTCTCGGCGGGCCCTTCTCTGCGGAGCAAAAAACCCCATCGATGCTGGCCCAGACTACGGTTGCCCAACATGATCTCGATCCGACTCATGGTTCGCCCAGTCAATCTATCCCCCGGAGCCCATCCCTCAAAAAGAGCCGGTTACTCGCATTCCGCAGCGACGCTTCCGTCGCCCATTCCCGGACGCGCCCGGGGCAGAGCGCACGGGTGATCAACGGTACCAGACCCGCACGAACTGGTGCCAGCTCGTCAAATATTCACCTGTCGAATGTAAGTCGGCGTCCCCGCTGCCTTCCTCTTTCGGGTGATGGATGTTGGGCAGCACGACCGTCTCGAGGGTCACCAGGTCGACGGCGGTGTCCGAGATCCACTGGGTTGCAGCGGCAGCGGCAGCTTCGACCGACTCGTATTCGGCCCTACTCATGAACCCCAGCGCGGCCGTTTGTCGCGGAACGAAATCTCTATACTGGATCATCTGCACTCCTCCACGCCCAGTGTGTCTCTCAAGCCGGTCTAGAATCCGTAGCCGACCGGCCCCACGCCCGGAACGCTGACATATCCACAGGTCTTGCCGGCATCGCAGTTCCCGGCGCTGAAACGGGAGGACCAGAAATCATCCCCGCCAGCGCCGCCCATCCTCTGCGGAGCCACAACCATCAGATTGACCAACGGGATCTCCGACCCCTCGAGGCCCGCGTTTCCCTGCCAGTCGAGCCAGTAGGCGCCGGGCAGCACCATCGTGCCCACCGTCTGACTCAGCAGCACCCACTCGTCCTGCGTCAACTCTCGGCCATTGATCAGTACGTTGGTGTCGCCGCCGGATGCGTCCCGCGCCAGCACTCCATAGTCGTGCTCCGGGTACATGAATCCCGCGGCAGGCCCACCCAGCGGTCCGAACAGGCCACAATGTGTGTCGTACCAGTAGTCGCCCAGTTCGGCCGCCACCCCATACGTCGACTCGAGTTCCTCGATCTGTTCGGCGTCCAGCACGATCCCGTTGATCCGAATGCACAGATCACTCACCGAATGATGTTCTCCTCAATCGAGCACAGCCCTGCACCACGGACCCCGCGTAGGCCTGGTCAGGTTTGATTCCGGCGACTGACCACCCCCTGCCGAACAATCCAGGCTGGCTCGACCCGCGAAGGTCGAGCCAGCCGGTCCGCTAGGAAACCGCCTGCGCCTCCCGCAACACCTCGATCTCTGTGCCAATCAACTCGGCACCGAAGCGTTTCAATTCCTCGAGCGTGATCTCATCCGCATCCACCTTTGCGAGCAACTCACGCTGTGCAACGTAATCCTTGTTCTCGACACCTGCCTTGCTCTGCAGCATACGCCAGGCCTTGCGCCGCTCGACGCAGAACAGCACCATCTGGCGCGAGAGCAGCATGTGGTTGAGCCGATCGTCGTTGTCGACCGCCTTGATGTAGACACCGAAGTCCGGGATGAACGAGCGGTGCTCGGGATCGATGAAACGACGCTGCACGA
>CAZANL010000313.1:0-5987 GCA_964486115.1 uncultured Planctomycetota bacterium | reverse complement strand
TGCTCGGTTGAGAATTGCCGTGGACTCCACGATCGCGGACTCGAACGGCCGGTAGAAGTAGAAGCGCGTCCGCTGCCGAGGCGCTGGCTGCATCGTTCCTCGAATCACTCGATGGTGCAGGTGGTAGAGTTCGAACAACGGCGCCAGCAGCAGACAGCTGAGCGTCAATCCGCAGAGGATCCGGCCGCCCCCGCCCCGGAGCAGCTCCTGGGCCCCACGAGCGACGGGAAGCATCAACACCAGCAGCGTCGGCAGAAGAAACCGGGGAGCGAACAGGCCTGGGCGGACAACCGTCCAGCACAGCAGGCCGACCAGCCCAGCCAGCACGACCACCACCAATCTGCTCCGGGTCAGGCGGGGTGGTCTCGGAATCAGCAGAACCAGCGGCGCGAAAGCAACCATCAGCACCGAAAGGCAGCCCCCTTGCATCGGGAAGAACCCATAAACCAGAGCCAGCGGATAAATCGACAGCAGGTACCGCGTGTTCTCTGCTGAATACCAACCCACGCTGTCCCAACCCTGCGGGGAGCTGAAGGGTAGCAGTGGATTCCCGAACAGCAGCCCGTTCTTGAGCAGATGCGGCGCGAAAGCAAGCAATGCGCAGCCCCCCAGACAGAGCAGTGCGGAAACTCGCCGCTGCTGCCTTCGCCAGAGCAACAAGATCAGCACGACCGGAGTCAAGGACACAGACAAGCTGAGCTTGGCCATCACCGAAAACCCCAGAAATAGGCCGCACAAACTCGGTCGGTCCCTGAGGGCCCAGTAGCAGGCCGCGAGACCAAGTCCAGCCCCGAACAGATCGACCTTTCCGTCTGCGATCCGATCCGTGAATGCACTCGAGGTCAGCAGCATGACCAGCACAACCCAGCGCCCGGAGGAAGTCAAACCGGTTTGTGCCCCCAGACCCAGCAACACGAGCGCTGCAGCCAGCCCTACGAGCCAGGTGAATCCCTTGGCCCCGGTATCCGCACCCAGCGACATCAGTGCGGCGAAGTGCATCTCACCCTGGACGCCCTGCTGGCTGAACAGTTCTTCCATCGGCAGCGGCACGAGCTGTTGGTGGCTGGCGATCAGTTTGGGCAGGGCCATGTAGTAAATGGCCGGGTCGCCCTCCGGCTCTAGTGGGAGCACCATCTTGACCCAGCCGTGAGACAGTAGCACTCCGGCGAGTAGCAGTCCGACGCCCCACCAGATCTTGCCTGCCGGCGCCGACAGCCGACAACCCCGCAAGGCAGCCAGACTGCTGGGAAGACAGAGCACCAGAACCACCGCGGACACGATCAGGACGATCACGGGACGAAACTGCCCGGCCAACGCCAGTATCAGCCAGATGCTACCCAGCACCGCCTGCCCCAGCAGAAAAGCGCTGGCCGCCTCCGCCACATTCTGTTCCGGCTCCTCCAGAGCCCCCCACGTCTGCAGCCGGTGACCCAGCCCCAGACAGGCCAGCCCGCTACCGAAGATCAGCACCGCGGCAATCAAGGCGGTTCCGTCAGCCCTCCATGCTCAAGGCGATGGCGGTAAGATCGTCGTCGAACGGCTGCTCGCCACGAAATTGGTCCAGCTCACTTCCCAGTCGATCCAGGATCTGTTGGCTGGACAGGTGGCCGACTCTTTCCATCACATTCTTCAACCCGTCCAACCCGAACTGCTCCCGACGCTCGTTGGGGCACTCCATCGTGCCGTCGGTGTAGAACAGAACACTGTCTCCGGGCTCCAGCTGGATGGTGACCTCCTGGATCTCGGGATTCTCGACGATCCCGATCATCAGACCCGTCTCGGTCGTCAGCAGCTCGACCGCCCCGGTCGATCGACGATACCAAAGCGGTGGACAGTGGCCAGCCAGGGCATAGGTCATCGTACACTTGGACCGGTCGATCACCGCATACAGCTTGGTCACGAACTTGTCCAACTCCTGCAACGAATCGAGCTTATCGTTGAGGATCTCCAGCGCCTCGGCTGGCGAGAGAACATCCTGGCCAAAGGTCCTGAAAGCGGTCTTCGCCTTGACCGAGACGAAGGCTGCCGAGAGTCCATGGCCCGACGCATCAGCGATCAGTACCCCGATTCGCTCCGGCCCCAGGTCCAGGAAGTCATAATAGTCACCCGTCACATGATCGTACGGGTGATGGGTGACCGCGAAATCGAAGGGCGGCAGCACCGGCAACACACTGGGCATCAGCTGCTGCTGCAGACGTCCCGCCTGCTCGAGCGAGGTGCGCATCCTCAGATGCTGCTCTGCCAGTTCCGCGGTACGATAATCCACGAGGCGTTGTAGCTGGTCGGCCTGATGGCGAACGAGATCTCGAATCGAGAGCATGCCCACCAGGCGCGCATCAGACACCACGGGAAGATGCCGTATCCTTCGCCGATCCATCAACTGCATCGCCTCGTCCCACACCATTTCAGGCGGAATGGTGACTGGCTCCGGTGTCAAGACGGATTCGATGTGCACGACATCCAGTGAGCTGGGGCTGGCTGCAGCGCAGCGCAACAGGTCGCGCTCGGTGAACATGCCGACCACCCGCTGCTCACGGGTCACGATCAAGGCGCCGATATTTCGCTCCCGCATGAGGCTGGCGGCATGCGCCACGGTTGCCTCCGGCGAAACCGTCACCGGACTGGGGACCATGATCTCACCCACTATCGGCTCGGCGTCAGATTCCATCGATCGCTCTATCTGCGCAGACTATCCAGCGCCAAACGCAGCGGATTCACCTTCGCCGTGACCCAGCTGGTGCTGTCGACGTGGCCCATCAACTCAGCGATTCGCGCGAGTCGCTCTGACTTGTGCGCATCACTCCAGGATGGCGCCTCGAGCGAGCCAGGCTGTGCGACCCAGGCCTTCCACTTGCGGTAGGCCTTCTGGCGGTACGCCTCGGGCTGCTGTCGATCGCTCGAGGGATAGATCGCATAGCCGAAGGGCTTTCCTGAAAGCGCGCGCAGACCCGCCAGAGCCTCCTCCCGCACCCCTGCGGCCTCGTCTGTGAGCAACGAGAACAACAGCTTGGCCGACCCAGCGGCTGGCACGCCGGCCGCAAGCGCAGCGGCCAGCCTACGCGTGAATGGCGCTTTCGCCTGGGCCAGGGCTTGCAGAAAGGCCAGCTGCCCCCCCGCGAGCTTGTGCAGTTGATCCAGCTGTTTACCGCGAGCCACATCTTGCTTGCGCTCGGCAAGTTCTGCCAGCCAATCCTTTTTCAACCCCTCCAGGTTCTTCTGGCGTTGCTCCTTGTTCGGGTTGTCGTACAGGAACATACGAAGCGCCGGCCTGGCTCGCAGTGGACCGTGTAACGCTGTGAAAGCCTCGTAAGCCGCTCGCCGGATCCAGCCCACGTCCGAGGCCATCGGTGACCACAAGGTGTCGAGCTTGCCGCGGTCAGCCAACATGAGCAAGGATCGTGCTTCCGCTTGCAGAGCCATCTGCTTCTTGCGGTCCCGTCCCTGAATTTCGAAGAAGGTCGGGTTGGCCTTGATCCACTTCCGCCATTTGATGAGCCGATCCGCCCGTGCTATCGCGTCCTCACCGGGTCGGTAGCCAAAGGACTCCCCGGTCAAGCCGAAGAGCAACTCGTTGGCTTCCCTGCGGTTGAGGGCATTGTCGTCCTCCATCGCGTCGACGAGTGGCGTCAGCACTTGCTGACTGCCCACCAACCCCAGTGCCAGCAGGGCCAGGTGCCGCAGGCCGGTATCCGGCTGGTCATCGGCCTTGATTTGAGCACCTAGCTCACCGACCAGCGTGCGCCCCAGGGCCCGCAAGGTCGCCAGATCAGCGAGCTGACGCTCTGGAGTCGGCGACTTCAAGGCAACTCCCGGGTTCTCCTTCAGCCAACCCTTCCAGCCAGCGCTGTCCTTGTGTTTGCTGCCTGTCAGGCTCTCCAGCGATGATGCCGCCGCGGACCGGACCATCTTGTCCTTGTCGGCCAACATGCCGACCAGCTGTGACGGGGCGCTGCCACCCTTGTGGTGTGCCAGATAGAGCGCCAGTGCCTGCCGAACCTTGGCATTCTCGCTCGTGGAAAGCTGGGAGAGCTTACCCCATTGCGCCTTCACTTCGTGGAGTAGACGGGACAACAGCCCCAAGCCGCGATCCCGCTCGGTCCGCGCTTCGTGCTCCTTTTCCCAGGCCAACTCGATCAGACTTGCCTGGCGCGCCAGGCCGAACCGTGGCTCGCTCGGCGAGTATTCAGGCTTGCTGGTCACCCAGTCGCCTGCGGCCTCGAAGAAGCCGCTCGCGGCAGCCTTGCGGACGGCCGGATCCGGATCGGCATGCACCTGCAACAGGTCCATGCGCATAGGCGCCAGGTCCAGCGCGAACAGCACCTTGGTCAGCAACACACGCTCTGCTCGCGGCGTGCCAGGATTTGGCTGCCACCGTCCCTGGGAGTCCTTGGAGAGCAGTCGCTCGATCAGCAGCCGCGGCATACCCGCCCCGCTCTTTCGCAACGTCTCGAGCAGAGTCGCCAGCTCGGGCTTGGCCGCCTTCAGGTGCGCCGTCAACGCCTTCTGGATCGTGTGCCGCGTCTTCTCGCGACTCCACCAGCGTTGCCACTCTTTCTGGGCCTGATTCCGCTTGGCCGCAGAAGCAGCCGGCTGATAGCCAAAACCCTCGCCGCTGGCCTCCGATCCCGCTCCGGTCAGATGGGTCAGGCTCGAAAACGCCGCCTCGCGAACCAACCGTTCGCTGTCCCCCAGCAGTTCGATCAACGCTGAAATACCCACCTGCAAACCCATACGACCCAGCGCGGTGGCCGCGGCCTGGCGTTGGATCGGCTCCTTCGGCTTGCTCTCCAACAAGCGTGAAACGCTCCCGGCCACTCCATCCAGGCGCCACTTTCCCGCCAGGCCCATGGCCTCGGCAGACAGCTGAGCTTGCCGATCGATCTGCTTGGGCGGATTGATCAGTTCGGCTATGCGCCCCGCGAGGCGATCCATCAGGGGCTTCTTGGCGCCCTTGTCCGACCAGTTGAGGGCCATCAGGGCGTTGAGCTGTACCTGCGGATCATCCGACTTCTCGACCAGCTCTGCGTAGGTTGCCAGATCCGTCAACGCCAGGTCACGCAGCGCTCGGCTGGCTGGCCGACGGACAGCGCCGGCGCCGCTGAGCGCCAGAGACTGATACAGACCGGACCAGGCAGGATTGATCGCCACTCGCGAAATGTCAACCAGTCGCGCCAGCGCCTCCTCGCCCCTTGGATCCTTGCCCACCACCTCGATGGCTGACTGGACGGTGTCTAGGATAAGCTGTCTGTGGCCCTTGAGAAGACTCGGGTGACCCTTGGGCTGGAGCAGCTGCGTCAGCGCCGCCCTTGCTAACTGACGACGCCCGGGCGCGCCGTGCTTTATTCCATCGATGGCGTCGTCCACCAGTCCACCAAGCTCGAGACGTGTCCGAGCCTTCGCCCACCAGTCGGTCCAGCCCGTCAGGGCCTTCGTGCGGAGACCCTCTTTGGCCGTCGGGTCGAACGTCAGGCCCTTGGGTGCGTGGGGCTTGATCGCCCCCAGTGCGTGGATCCGCGTCCCCTCGTCGGGAGCGGACAGCCAGCGCAGCATGCGGGCCAGCTCACGCCGGTCCGCAACAGCCGCATAAGCCGCGAGGGCCTGGGCGCGAACCGCCGGGGACGCGCCTTCAGCCAGCTCCAGGAGCTCGTGGCTACACTGCGCGCGATCGCGCTCGACAGCCGCGGCGAGCCATTTCAGAACTGCGGACGCAACCTGCTCGTCGGCCAGCAAGCCGGTGGCCGCCTCGCGGAGTATGGCCTGCCGCCGCTCGCCGGTCGTCAGTCGATAGATTGCCCCCGCCAGCACGGCCTTGTCGACCCCAGTCGCCCCATCGTGACGCGTGACGATGTCATCCAACGCTTCAGTCCCGGCCAGTGCGGCATAGGCCTGAAGCGCCGCGAGGCCCACAGGCCCAGGCGATGCGGCCAGTCGGGCCACCCGGCGAGCGTGCGCAGCCGTTCCGTGCTGTCCGATGAATTCGAGCAGCC
>CAZANL010000312.1:0-5987 GCA_964486115.1 uncultured Planctomycetota bacterium | reverse complement strand
GAGTGCGATCAGTTCACCCTTCTTCATTCCTGATACCTACCTACCCCAGGCGCAGTCGGCAAGCGGGGAGAGGGTGATTGTGGGGACCGGGGGCGGCGTGGTAGGGATGAGGCACTATGAAAAGAATGCTTCTCCTTGTCGCAGCCATCCTCTCCCTCGCAGTCGCCAATGCCGCTGAATACGTGACGCTGAATGTTGGGGGAACCGGGCCAGAAAGCCGCACTGTCACCTTTAATCCTACGGACTTGGTAGAGCTGATCGGCTACCGCGGAAACAATATCTACCTAGAGGCCACAATGGCCGACGGAACAAAAACGGAGTTCTACGCGACGAACCAGGCAAAGTATCTTTACACGGGGCTTAGGAGTCTTCGTTTTTTTCTTACTAACAACGCGAGTGGTCACGGAATTCTCACGCTCAAGATTACCCGTGACGACGAGCACAACAATCCAGCCATCCCTTCAAACGTCGCCGTGATCCCGAACGACGACGCGGATGGAGATTTCGAGGTTATCTTGGAGTCCTCCGTCGACCTGGTGACATGGACTCCTGCCAACCCTGGCACGTTCGGAGGTGATACGCCCCGCCGGTTCTTCAGGACTAGGATCGTGAGGAAAAACTAGGCGCAGGGGGCAAACCCAATCCACGCGGATCGGGGCGGGGTGAGGTTGCGGGAGACAATTGCTTAAGCTACTCTGGAACTATCGAGACTCAATTTCGTCCCGTAAGCGGGGAGAGCTCTCAGTTACTAAAACAACGCCATAAGAGATTGAAAACTCCCCAGGGGATACTCGCCGGCGGACGAAGGACTTTGGCGGGGGCGGCAACGGATTTCCTTGTGCCCATGCCAGTTCTGGTGGAACTTGGCCCAACCCCTAATGGACAGGAAAGCGTTGCGCCACAGAGCAGCCGTTTTATCAACGGCCGGATCATGCCTCATCTGGTGCGCGGCCCTGCCCGCCTCCGCCGACCTTGTGGTATTCGATCTCGCATGGTCCGGCGCCAGTTTCGGCAACGGCGCCACCGCGACCGGCCGCATCACGATTGACGACGCCCTGCTGGCCAATCCCGGCAACAATTCCAGCACGACGCCCGGGCTGGTGACGGCGTTGGTCGTCACCATCTCAGGCGCCTCGGCGGGTAACGGAACCTACGGACTGGCAGACTTCACCGATTTCTTTCTGAATACCGGCTCCCTGGCCCTCGACTTTACCAGGGAACTCGTCGGTCAACCAACCGGTCAGGATCCGTGGGGCACCTTCCAGCCGGGCAACACGGGCGGCGACTTCAACCTGCGTGGCGCTTCCCCTGCCCCCAGCGACACCGACAATTTTCAACTCACCACCAATGGAGGTGCGGGAGACCATCTGCTGCTGACCAGTTTGCGCCCGTTTGAGGGTAAGCCCACCATCGACCCGGTGGACCGCTACGCCTGGGGCGAGAACATCGGGTGGACGGATTGGCGGTGGGACCCTGGCACACCCGGAAAGGGTGCTACCATCGGACAGAATTTTTGCGCGGGATTCATCTGGGGAGAGAACGTCGGCTGGATCCAGCTCGGCACCGGGGCGCCGGCCGATGGCCTTCAGTACACCAACACCGCCGCCGCCGATTACGGCCTCAACCACGACGGCGAAGGCAACCTCTTTGGCCTAGCCTGGGGCGAGAACATCGGCTGGATCACCTTCGACCAAAGCGCCAGCGACCCGCCGCACCTTGATCTGGCGACCGGAAGGTTCGCCGGCTACGCTTACGGGGAGAACATCGGTTGGATCGATCTCGGCAGCAACGGCATCCACTTCGTCAAGACCACCACCATCGAGGGGGCTCTCACCACCCAGGAGGCCTGGCGCCTCGCCTTCTTCGGCAGCGGGGACAACTCGGGTGACGGGGCCGACAGCAATGACGCCAATGGTAACGGACTCTCCAACCTGCTCGACTTCGCCTACGGATTCAACCCGGACGGGCCCAGCAGCTCCGCCGATTCCCTCGAAGTGAGCAACCCCGGACCCAACGGAGAAATCACCCAGCTCGGAGGACTCACCTTCTGGACTGATCCGGTCACCGGGGAAGTCTTCATGCGCTACACGCGCCGCACCGATTACGCGGCGGTAGGGCTTGCCTTTACGGACCAGTTCAGTTGCGACCTGAACACCTTCGAGAACGCCACCGAATCGCCGGAGGTGATCGCCACCGGAACCGGAGATGACGGCACCAGGATCGAAGCGGTCCAACTCAAACTGCCTCTTGTCCTGCCGGACAGCGGAGGCAAGGCCCGCTTCGGACGAAACCAGATCCAGATCAACCCATAAGTCACTTTTTACAGGAACCCTGCAAACCCAGATTCTCATGAGAAACGCACTGTCCGCCCTGCTCCTGCTCTTTGGCCTCGCGCCGTTGCTTCCCGCCCAGAGTCCACCCGGGCCGCCGCTGGGCCCGCCCGGAGACACCATGAAGTCGCTGCAGGAGATCTGGGAGGAGATCGTGGCCCTGAAAGCCCAGAACGCCGCCCTGCAAGGGCAGTTGTCGGATCTGCGGACATTCCTCGGGGCGCCGCCCACCATCGAGATGGTGCCGGTGGGCAACGCTGGCAACCCCGCCGACACCAGCACCTACGGCGCGGTGAGTTACCCTTACAGCATCGGGAAGTATGAGGTGACCAACGCGCAGTATGCGCAGTTCCTCAACGCGGTGGCGGTGACCGATCCCAATGCCCTCTACAATACGAACATGGGGAGCAACGCCCGCGGCGGGATCACGCGCTCCGGGGCGTTGGGCAGTTACACCTACGTGGTGAAAGCGTTCATGGGCGACAAGCCGGTGAACTTCGTGAGCTGGTATGACGCACTGCGCTTCTGTAACTGGCTGCACAACGGGCGGCCGACCGGGGAGCAGGACAGCGCGACCACCGAGGGCGGCGCATACACGCTGACGGGGGCGACAAGCGTCGCGGCCGGCGATGATCCGACCCACGGAGCGAACGGTCGTAACGCTGGTGCGCGATTCTGGCTGCCGGGCGAGGACGAGTGGTACAAGGCCGCCTACCACGATCCGGCCAGCGCCGGAGCCGACGCGAACGAGACGCCCGACTACTGGCTGTATCCGACGAAGTCGGACGGCGCTCCGACGGTCGCCACCGCGGACCTCGATGGCAACATCAACAACGATACCGCGAACATCGCGAACTACAACAATGGCGCGGACTGGAACGGCGAGGACGGCAACGTGACGACGGTGGGCAGCGGGGGGCCCGGCAGCGCGAGCTACTACAGCGCCTTCGACATGGGAGGCAACGTGTGGGAGTGGAACGAGCAGACCATCGGCGGGGATCGCGGGCTGCGCGGCGGCCGGTGGAAGTTCCTCAGCAACTTCCTGCAGTCGTCGTTCCGCGGCAGCAACGACCCGACGGACGAGGGCAACACCATTGGTATTCGCGTCGCAGGTCCCTGAGCCCATTCGAGCATCCTTGCCGGTGCGTAGCAGGAGGGGCGAGCAAGTCACCTGAAAGCGTGGTTCTACTTCCCCTTATCCTCTCTCCCTTTGCCCTTTTCCCCGAGCGTAGCGAGGGGCTATTTTTTTTGTGTGATCGCGGGTCGCACGAGAGCCTCCACCGGGCCAGCTTAGCCGGGTGAATAAGGACCCAAATCCGCAAAGCCCGGACCAGCCGGTGGTGCTGGTGAAATGGTATGATTACACCAGATGGGTGCTGGACCGGGTGGACCAGTTCCCGAAGAACCAGCGTTTCGTCCTCGGCACCCGCCTGGCGGATGCCGTGATGGAGGTGCTGGAGCTGCTCTCGGAGGCTGCCTATGCCGCCGGACGGCGCAAGGCGGAGCTGCTTGGTCGGGCGAACCGGCGTATCGAGGCGACGCGCTGGCTGGTGCGCCTGACGGAGGATCGGAATCTGGTTAGCAAGCGCCAGTTCGCCTTCAGCGCCCGCAGCCTGGAAGAATGCGGGCGCATGGTCGGCGGCTGGCTGAAGAGCAGCTCGAGGCGATGAAGCGCCACAAGCACCTCTGGGGGCAGGTGGCGTCGTTCGACAATCTGGCCGCTGCAGCCCGGGCCGCCATGCGCGGCAAACGCTCGCGCCCCCCGGCGGCATGTTTCTTTACCGGGTGGGAGACCGAGGTCGCGCGGCTGGAGGCCGGGCTGAAAGAGGGTTCCTATCGTCCAGGGCCGTATCATTACTTTGAAATCCACGACCCCAAGACGCGGACAGTGGCCGCCGCTCCGTTCCGGGACCGGGTGGTGCACCACGCCTTGGTCCGCGTTCTGGAGCCGATTTTCGAGAAGCGCTTCATCGAGGACAGCTATGCCTGCCGCAAGGGAAAGGGCACCCACGCCGGGATGCGGCGGGCGGCACAGTTCGCGAAGCGGTATCCGTATGCGCTCAAGTGCGACGTGCGCCGCTATTTCCCGTCGATTGATCAGGAGGTGATGCGCGGTCAACTGGCGCACGTCATCGGGGACCGGCGGGTGCTGGAGCTGGCGGACCTGATCCTCGCGACCCACGTGGACGAGATAAGGCAGGTGTGGCCAGAAGAGGCCGATCTCTTCGCGGTGCGGGAGCGCCGCCTCGGTCTGCCCATCGGGAACCTGACCAGCCAGTTCTTCGCCAACATCTACCTCGACGGCTTCGACCACTTCGTGAAGCAGGAGATGCGGGTGAAGGGGTATGTCCGATACGTGGATGATTTCCTTCTGTTCGGAAAGAGCCGGACCGAGTTACGTCGCTGGGGCCGGGCGGTGCGTGGGCGCCTGGGCGAACTCGGCCTGGAGATCCACCCGGACAAGTACCGCCTGTGCACCACGCGGCACGGGGTGGATTTCTGCGGCTTCGTGGTGCGGGCCGACGGTCGCATCCGCGTGCGCAGCACGGGTGTGCGGCGTTTCCGGAGGCGATACAGAAGGATGCGCTGGGAGGTGAAGAAGGGCCGGCGCGACGCCGCAACCTTGACCAGCTCCGTGGTGGCATGGGTGGCGCATGCGAGCCACACCCAAAGCGTGGGCTTGCGCCGCCGTGTTCTGGGCCGCTAGGGTTTGGGGGTGGGTGTCCCGGAAGTTGAAACGGCCGCGGGAATCGCGGGCTGCGCGGCGGCTCGTGGAACAACAACAGCAACAACCTGCAGTCGTCGAACCGCAACAACAACAACCCGACGAACGAGAACAACAACATTGGTTTTCGCGTCGCAGGCCCCTGTCGCGGGGACGGCATTCTTGCCATCCCCCGCGGGCTGCTTGGTCTCGGCCAGAACCGGACAGCTCAGCTGGGCTGTCCGGCCGTGCCGTGCTCAGGGACCACCGGGAGATCCGGCGCGTGGTGGAACAAGCCATCGCGGGCGAAAAACCGGGGATTCGCCGCGGTGAGTAGGTCGCCAAGACCGGAAGCCGTGGCGGCTCCATCTCCCGGCGCCAGAAATCAGGATCCGGAGCCGAACGCGGAAGCTAGCATCACCGCAACCGCCTCCGTCCCCTTCCGGTAGAGCACCACGGCGAGCAGTTATTGCTAGGAGCCTGTCGGAGTTAGCGCAAGGTTGGCGGTTGATTCCGCGGCCAGGCCGTGGAGCCGCCGGAAGATGCTGGGGATCGCTTTGCGGGGCTATTCACGCGCCAGGGAGATTCGCAACGAATTCCAGCCCGTTGACGGTGGTTGTGGCTTCGGAACTCCGTTTTTCGCGTCTCTCACCAATCTGTGGAGGCGTCTGAGGTTGTAGGCCAGGCACACCAGCGTCCATTCGCCCGAGCCCTTCTCTTTGCCTAGCGCGACCAAGTCTGCGCGCCCTTCACCTTTTCCTGCAAGTCAGCGCTGTCGGGCATTAGGGGGCAAGCGTGGGAACCCTACGGGTTCGCCAGAGCATCGAAAGGCCACATCACCCCGGAGAAAAATTGTAAAAGGGGTGAAACCTAGAATAACCGATTATTCCCCTGGTTAAATCCACGCGGATCGGGGCGGGGTGTGGTTAGTTCTCGGGCTCCTCCGGTTGGGG
>CAZANL010000311.1:342-5994 GCA_964486115.1 uncultured Planctomycetota bacterium | reverse complement strand
ACGGTCACTCCCATGGCCACGACCATGGCTCGCATGCATGGCAGCGCCCAACCTTCACGGTGGTCGGGGGGACGGCTCTCGGAATTGCCTTGGGGTTGTTGAGTGTGTTGCTGCTCAACGTCTTGCCCCTCGATGGCTTTCGCACCAACTGGGTGTTCGGCCTGCTTTTCGGGGTCTGCGGCTTTCTCTCGGTCAACGGCATCCCGTCGATGGGGCTGCCTCCTCCGCTGCCTGGAGTGATCGGTGGGGAGGCGGACTTTCCGTTGCGCCAGCGCTGGTGGTTGCTGGCGGTCAGCCTGAGTGGGTTGGGTTTTCTGACGATCGGCTGCCTGCCGCATCTACTGCGCTCGCGGCTGCAGGTGGGGCCAGGTGCCTCGCGCGCATTGGGGCTCCTGCTCGGAGCCACGTTGCTCGCCCTGCCGTTCGTTCTCGGTGTCCCGGAGCATTCGACGGCTTCCAGTGCGCCGGCCTGGCTGAGGAACAAGTTCGTCGCCACCACGCTCAGCGTCAATGCGGTCTTCTGGGTCCTGCTGGGTGGGCTCTCCAGCTGGTTGCTCTCTCGAGGCGCGCGACTGGAGACCGGCTGACATGGTGACGACTGCCGTTATCCTGCTGGCCCACGGCAGTCGGGATGCAGCCGCCAACCTGGAGTTCGAGGGGTTAGTCGAGGCGTACCGCTCGTCTCACCCCCAGTTCGAAGTGCGTCACGCATACATCGAACTGGCCGAGCCGCCCCTGCCGCCGGTTCTCGAGGCGGCGGCGGCGACCGCAGAGCAGGTGCTGGTCTTGCCCTTGTTCCTGCTCCGTGCCGGGCATGTGAAAAACGATGTGCCTCTGGCGCTGGCCGAGGCCCGGCGCCGGTTTCCCGCGGTCAGGTTCGAAGCGGCGGATTCGCTCGGTGTGCATCCGCTGATGGCGGAGCTGGCCTTCGAGCGGGCGACCAGTGCGATACGATCACTCGATGACACCGCAATCGTGATGGTTGGTCGGGGGGCGAGTGATCCCGACGCCAACGGTGATTTCTTCAAGCTGGTCCGGATGACCTGGGATGGGCGCGGGGTCTCCTGGGTGCTGCCCTGCTTCATCGGCATCACGGGGCCGCGTGTGCCCGAGACGTTGGAGTTGGCGGCGCGGGCACGCCCCAAGCGACTACTCGTTGTGCCTTATCTGCTGTTCGCCGGGCAGTTGATTGGCCGATTGGCGGCAGAGATCGAGCAGTTCAGCCAACGGTATCGATGGATCAATTGCTCCTTGGCCGCCCACCTGGGTGTCGATCGACGACTGTTTGCGCTGATCGACCAGCGGATCGATCAGGCGCTGACGGGGGGGGCGCCACTACCCTGCAATACTTGCCAGTATCGCACGGAGCTGCCGGGACGGGCTCGTGAGGTGGGTGGGTTGCGTGCCATGCTCTGGAGTATGCGCCACACGTTCACCCACAATCAGGCGGTCCCACATACGCACGCTCACAAGCCATTCGACAAGCACGTGCTGATCTGTGGCAACGTGGACTGTGCCGAGCGTGGCAGCATCGCTCTGATCGAAACACTACGGCGTCAGATCAAGCAGGCGGGAAAGTCGCGCAGGATACGCGTGACGCGCACTTCTTGCATGGGGCGCTGTGGGGAGGGGCCGACGGTCGCGGTCTATCCCGATGGCATCTGGTATCGCGGCGTCCAGGAATCGGATGCGACGGATTTACTTCAACAACACCTGATCGACGATCGGCTGGTTGCCCGTCTGGTCGATCAGATCATGCAATAGGAGTCTGGAATGGCATGTCATGAACTGGCTGCGCTGCGTCTGGGGCTGATGGAGATCGTCGGCATCGAGGACGAAGCGGAGAAGCAGCACGAGCTGGCCGAAATGGGGCCCGCTGCGGAGTCGGATGGCCCGCTCAAGTCACTGATGGGAGCACGCGATCTGAGGAGTCTGCAGCGGTTCTACGAGGCGTCGCTGACCGACCTGGCGGAGAAGGTGTCCGGCATGCCCGCCGACAACTCGCTGATGCCCTACTACAAGAGCCTGCTCGTGTTGAACAAGAAGGTCGAGCAGGAACTGGCCAGCCACACCGAGAACTTCCGTCGCCTGTGGCACGATCTGGAAGAGGTCCACGACTTCCTCCATGAGACGTTCCCCAAGGACTGATCGACGATGGCTCCTCCCAGGCAGGCGGCGGTGCACAGAGTCGAGGATCTGTGTCCAGGCACACGGATCGTCGAGCTGGAGCTCGTCGGTGCGCCGCTCTCGTTCGTCGGGGGGCAATACGTGATCCTCTACACCGGTGACTCGCATTCCGGGGGGAAGGTGGCCAAGCGGGCTTACACGATCCTCTCTGCGGATGCCGACGGTGGACGGATTCAGCTGGGGGTCAAGCGGATACCCACGGGCCCCGGGTCGCACGCCGTACACGGGCTGGCGGCTGGTGAGATGCTCGAGTTCAGCGGGCCCTGGGGGAAGCTCAAGCCGGCGGACGAGGATCCGTCGGGACCGACACTGGTCTTAGCGACCGACACCGGGATCACGGCTGCACTCGGTTTGTTGCGTGGCCGGGCTTTTGCAGCGCGCCTGGCACAGACCCAGCTGCTCTGGCTCGTCGAGGGCGACGACTATTTCCTGCCGGCGGATTGGCTGCGCCGGGAACTGCCCGACGGGCTGGCCGGATTCGAGATCGGCCGGGTCTCGCCCGTGGGCCACTTCGATCGACTCACGCAGGCGCGAGCCGAGTTGGAGCGGGTCTACGACCTGCTCAAGCCTGTGCTGTGTTATCTGGTTGGCGACGGGGACGTGATCGGCCCGATCCAGAAGGACCTGATGGCGTGGGGCATCAGGTCAGCTGATCTACGCTGCGAGTTTTTCTTCAACAACCCGAAGAACAAGGACCCCAAGGATCTGCGCACCGGCTTCACCACGGGGGCTTGCTCGGCCGCGGCAGCCAAGGCTGCGGCACGGGTGCTCGTTGGTGGTTCGCTGCTGACCCGGATCGAGAGCACGCTGCCCAATTGCAGCAAGGTGACCTTCGCGCTCAGGCGCTGCGAGACAGATGGGGTGCGGGCGATCTGCAGCGTGATCAAGGACGCCGGCGACGACCCCGACTGCACTCACGGCGCGGAGCTGACCGCGACCGTGGAGCTGCGTCATGCGGGCGGAATCGAGCTTCGTGGTGGGGAAGGCGTGGCGACGGTGACCAAGCCGGGTCTTGGGCTAGAGGTCGGTACTTCGGCGATCAACCCGGTGCCGCGCAAGAACATCAGCGAGATGGTTGCCGAGGAGCTGGTCGGTTCGGCCTACGGTGGCGCAATCGTCACGATCGAGGTTCCGCGGGGTGAACAGATGGCGACCCAGACGACCAATGACAGACTGGGCCTGATCGGCGGCATCTCGATCCTCGGCAACAGCGGGATCGTCAAGCCCTACTCGACCGCGGCGTTTCGCACCAGCATCATCCAGCAGATCGACGTGGCGGCCAATCTCGGTATGCAGCGGCTGGTCTTCACTACCGGGGGCAAGACCGAACAATACGCGATGGCGATGTTTTCGGAGCTGGAGAAGATGGCCTTCGTCCAGGTCGGCGACTTCGTTGGCGCCGCGATGCGGCACTGCGGAAAGCGTGGAGTACAGCGCCCGATGCTGGTCGGGATGATGGGCAAGATGTCCAAGATGGGGGACGGACAGACGATGACCCATGCCGCGGGTTCGCAGGTCAGCATGCAGTACCTCGCGGATCTGGCCGGTGAGGTGGGGGCCTCGGCCGAACTGGTGGAGCAGATCAAGCAAGCCAATACCGCCCGCCACGTGCTGGAGTTGTGCCAGCAGGCGGGGATGGTCGAGATCACCAACCTCATCTCGCGCGATCTGGTCGGACATCTGACCCGATTCGCCGGCGGTGACGTGCAGATCGAGGCCTACATGGTCGACTTCGATGGGAAACTGCTGGGGCAGCATCCGCCCGGGGAGACAGTAAATGAGTGACGTCCAGCCAGCCAACGATATGCGCCAGATGACCGGACTGGGGCGCAAGATCGAAGCGTCGAGCTTCGATATTGTCGACCAGGAGGCCGGCGAGCACGATTTTTCGGCCGGTGAGTGGGAAGTCGTGCGACGTGTGATCCACGCGACAGCCGACTTCGAGTTCAAGGAGCTGATGCACTTCCATTCCGATGCGATTCGCTCGGGAATAGCGGCCTTGCGGGGTGGCTGTCCAGTGCTGGTCGACGTCAAGATGATCGCGGTCGGTTTGAACCAGGCGCGTCTGGACGCGTATGGCTGCAAGGTCTGCCAGTACATCTCCGACGAGGACGTGATCGCGACGGCGAAGGAGAACAACAGCACGCGGGCGATCGAGTCGATTCAGAAGGCGCACCGGCTGGGACAACTGGATGGTGCGGTGGTCGCCATCGGCAACGCGCCGACAGCGCTGCTGGAGGTGGCGCGGCTGGCCCGAGAGGGACTGGCTCGCCCGGCGCTGATCATTGGTGTGCCGGTCGGTTTCGTGTCTGCGGCCGAGAGCAAGGAGGCGGTGTTGGAACTCGACGTCCCTTACATCGTGGCTCGCGGGCGCAAGGGGGGCAGCACGATCGCGGTCTCGATCATCCACGCGCTGCTGCTGCATTCCGTTCAGGCGCAGACCTGATGAGCAGCTGCAAGGCGGTGACTGTCATCGGAATCGGAGACGATGGCTGTGTCGGTCTGACCAGCCGGGCGCGCAACGTGATTGCCCGGGCCCAGGTGCTGGCCGGTGGAGAGCGTCAGCTGGCCTTCTTCCCCGAGTTCGACGGGGAGCGGGTGGTGCTCAAGAAGGGGCTCTCGGCGACGCTCGAGGAGCTGGCTCAGCGGGCCAACGAGCAGAATGTCTGCATCCTGGCTTCCGGCGATCCGCTGTTCTTCGGCATCGGCGGCCTGGTGGTGAGCAAGATCGGTGCCGAGCACGTCGAGATCTTGCCCGCGCCCAGCTCGATGCAGCTGGCTTTCGCGCGGGTGGGGGTCACGTGGCAGGACGCCCGCTTGCTCTCGGTCCACGGCCGCTCGCTGGAGGGATTCCTGACGCGGATCCGCGAGGCCCGGCGCGTCGGTGTGTTCACCGATGCAGAACACTCGCCCAGCAGGCTGGCGGCCCACATGCTGGCTCATGGCCAGACCGACTGGCAGGCCTGGGTCTGCGAGAATCTGGATGGCCCGGAGGAGCGCGTTCGGGAGTTCGGGCTCGAAGCCCTCGCTGTGTGTGAGGACATCGGGCCGCTCAACGTGCTCATCTTGCAGCGTTCAGATGCCGACTGGCGCCCGCCGCCACGGGTCAGCTTCCTGCACGAGGACGCGTTCGCCAAGCGGGTGCCCAAGAAAGGGCTGATCACCAAGCGGGAGGTAAGGATGCTCTCGCTGGCCTTCATGCAGATCCGTCCCGACAGCGTGATCTGGGACATCGGCGCCGCTTCGGGGTCGATCGCGATCGAGGCGGCGATGCTGGCGCCCGAAGGGCGGGCCTACGCGATCGAGGTCGACTCGGAGAGCCTGGAGTACTGCCGGGACAATCTGCGGACGTTCGGTGTGGACAACGTGCGTGTGATTGCCGGGCGGGTTCCCGAGGCGCTGTCCGAGCTGGAAGATCCCGACACCGTTTTCATCGGTGGCAGCAAGGGCAGCCTGCCAGACATC
>CAZANL010000311.1:0-332 GCA_964486115.1 uncultured Planctomycetota bacterium | reverse complement strand
CCCGGTGGGCGGCTGGTCGCCAACGCGATCACATTCGAGAACGTCGGGCAGGCGTATGCCACATTCCGGGAGCTGGACCTGCTGCCCGAGGTCACACTGCTCAATGTCGGGCGGGGTCAGAAGCTGGCCCGCTACCTACGGTACGAGGCGCTCAATCCGATCCACATCTTCGCGGTGACTCGACCCGAATGACCAAGCCGTTGCTGATTCTGGCGAGTCTGTTTGGTGGCTTCGCCGTGCTCGTGGCTTACGGCCCGCGAGGTGCGACACCGCAACCGCGGTCGGTCGTCGAGGGGGTGGACTTCCCGCTGACGATCACCGACCCGTCCGGG
>CAZANL010000310.1:0-5997 GCA_964486115.1 uncultured Planctomycetota bacterium | reverse complement strand
GGCAGTACTACAAGCTGCTGGCCCAGCGAGCGGCTGGGCGCTATCTGCTCCTCGATCGTCAGCTGCTGGAAATTCGCAAGCAAGACCAGTCGGAACGTCTCACGGAGTGGCGCAGCTCGTTAGAATCGCAGCTGATTCGCGATGGCAGCACGTTGGTTCTGCAGGGGTTGCAGAAGGGGACGGTGGACGCGCGTGGTAAGCAAGTCTGGAGGGCACCTTATCGGGTGAGGACGGCCCTGCGCTTGAATCGACAAGGGCTGGATGGCGGCGGCTTGTTGCTTGGCTGCGGTCATCGGGACAAGGTGGCGGGACGATCCTTCGTGGCTCTGCAGATCGATATCAAGAATCGTTATCAGGTGTGGCGGTATCTGGAGGATGCCCACAAGAAACAGGTTCTGAGTAGTTGGAAGACGCTGCATGTTCGTGGAACGACCCAGCTCATCGGTCTGGAACTGGTGGTGCTGCCCGACCGGTTGCACATCAGCGTGTCGGGCCGACCGCTCTGTGTGGTGCAGCTGCAGCACGACGAATTGACCGGAGCACTTGGTTTCTTCGCGAGCAGTCAGTCTCACCTGCTGCTGTGCCCGGTGCGCGTCGATACACTCAAGCTGGTTCCCAGGCGTTGAGCCGCCCACCGATCTGCCTGACCATCGCCGGCTCCGATTCGGGGGGAGGCGCCGGGATTCAGGCTGACCTGAAGACCTTCGCTGCGCTGGGGGTCTACGGCTGTAGCGTGATCACCGCCGTGACGGCTCAGAATAGCCTGGGCGTCTACGCGGTGCAGCCGATCGATCCCGAGGTGGTGGTGGCCCAGATAGACGCCGTTCTAGAGGACTTCGACGTCGGTGCGGTCAAGATCGGAATGCTCGCCTGCGCCCCCGTCGTCAGAGTCGTGGCGGATCGTCTTGCAGTACATCAGCCGCCCCACATCGTGCTTGATCCGGTGATGATCGCGGGCTCCGGCGACCCGTTGATCGAGCCGCAGGCCGTCGATGCGATCCGCGATCTGTTGATTCCGCTGACGGAGGTGGTCACTCCGAATGTGCCCGAGGCGGAGGCGCTGGGATCCGGGTTGAAGGGCTGCTCCGTGCTGTTCAAGGGAGGGCATGGAGAGGGTGAAAACGTCGTCGACTTATTGCGCAGCGAGGACTCGATCCGTGAGTTCGTTCATCCTCGCCAAGAAGTGCCCCACACTCACGGGACGGGTTGCACCCTGTCGGCAGCGATCACAGCCCACCTGGCTGGTGGTCTGGCGTTGGGGAAGGCTGTCGAGTTGTCGATCGACTGGCTACAGCAGGCGATTCGGTCAGCCTATGCGGTCGGCCGGGGTCCGGGCCCCGTCAACCATCTCTGGGAGGTGAAGCGGGGATAATTGGTGGGCCGCTGCGATGGGGGCAGGGAGCATCTGACATCGGGCTGCGAGGGGCTTGACGCTGTGTTCCCGCCTGCGAGGTGGGGGAACGCTGATTTCTGCGTCGCTTCGGGGGTCGAACCTAGAATCCCGCGAGGACCGGGAGGCCGAATTTGGGCTCGTCCGCTGCGACCACCAGGGCCATCAATTCCTGATCCAGTTCCAGGGGCTGCGTCAACTCGGTGACGTTGACCGCTAGCTCCCAGTCCTCTGAGAGTACCTCGAGTTGCGGTCGGCGGGGGTCGTCGCCAGCGCCGACCACTCGGGCCAACCGGCCATCCGCCAGGCGGAGCCAGCTCCCGACCGGATAGTGTGAGAGGGAGCCGAGCAGTGAGCGATAGACGCCAGACTGGATCTTGCCGGTGTCAGCCAGCTTGCCCACCTCGCAGAGCGCTACCTCCGGGTGTGCAGCATCACGGTGTGGACGCGGGCTAGAGATCGCCTGATAGACTTTAGCGGTGCCGACGATCTGGGCGAAGGGGTGGATCTCGCTGGAGGTCGCACCGGCCGGGTAGCCCGTGCCGTCCAGTCGCTCCTGTGATTGATAGACCACGATCGGGGTAGAGGCCGGCAGCCCTTCGAATTTACCCAGCAGTTCGAGTCCGCAAATCGGGTGACGGTGCAGCTGTGACTCTTCCAGTGTGTCCAGCCGACTTTTCTTTGCCCGAATCTCTTGCGGGACGCTCAACATGCCGATGTCGGCCAGATAGGCCCCGTAGGCGATCTCCAGCACATCCGTGAATCCGTAGCCCAGGGTCGCCGCCATGTTGATCGAGAGGATCGTGACCTTGACCGATTTGTTGCAGATGTAGTCCTGGTCCAGCTGCTCGTTGACCAGCGCAAGCAGCAGCGAACGGTCGATCCGGTAGGCGCTGATCAGCCGGGTCAGCATCGGATAGAGCGACATCGCGTCAATGTGGTGTTCGTCTTGGAGTACACGCCCGTGCAGTGTCCGGGTCTGATCGACCGCGCGGTTGTAGAGGTCGATGAACGCCTCCTTGCGCAAGGCCGTGCGAGTGGCTTCAGGATTTCGGTCCACCTCGTCGCTGAAGCGCGCCGCACCGATGGGTGCGGGGCCGGGACATGGCTGGGTGACATTCGGCTGTGTGACAACCTCCCCTGAGGGAATCTGCTGGATGTGGGTGAAGCCCTCTACCGGTAGCTCGTAGAGTTCCTCGATCGGCGAGATCGCCTTCCGGAAGCGAGCGAAAGAGGGTTCGTTGAGCCCGCCTCGGCGCTTGACCGTGACCCGGTCGTGGCCCAGAGCCATCAACTGTGCGCTCAACTCGGAGGTGATCGGTGTGTCGCGGCGCACGATCAACCGGTCGTCCGGACCCATGATCGGATAGGAGATGACGTCGTCGCTGCGCAGGTCGGTGGTTGGAACGACCTCGTTGCGCGCATGCGCCATTAGCTGGAGGATGCTGTCGTACTTGTCGAGCAGGTAAACACTCTCCACACCACTCTCGCTCAGCAGGCGCAGGTGGATCGAGGTCAGATCAGCTCCGCAAGGAACCAACACTTGACAGCAGGAATGGACGAGAGTGTAAGGGATCCCGTCTTCCGGCACGAGTTCGTCGACACGGATGTGATGCACGCTTGTGGCTCCAGAAAGCACGAAAAGTACGTTGATTGCAGAATGTGCAATTGGCGTGCCGGCGAGAGCGTATAATTTAAGCGGTGTCCAGGTCAGGGGTTGCGGTTCATTTGTCAGGATCCGGGCCGTTACAGTTTGTAACGCGCTGCACGTTTTGTAATCCGATTCAGGCTGTGTGAGCATGCGATTTAGCCGGGTCACGCCTGTGCGAATAGCGTCGAGGGTTGCTTCTGGTCTGGTTTGTGGCCCGATCCGCTACCTGGCGCCGATGGAGTAGTCGGCCTCGGACATCCCCCCCTTCTCGGAGAGCGCCACGACGTGGATCTTCGCCTGAGGTTCCCTTGGCCTGCCCTTCAGCCGGAATCGAAAGGTCAGACTCTGCTGTCCGGCCAGCGGTCCGAATTTATGGACGTTACGCACGTTCGGCGCAAACCGCATCCCGGCCGGTAATCTGACGCCCACCATGTCCCGCGCGTAGCGTCCAACTCGCAATGCCTGCCCGGAAAAGGTTGGCATCCAGCCCACATTGGCCACGGTCACCATCAACTCGTCTTTGGCGAGTGCCAGTTTGCGGATGATCAGCCGAGGTGCCTGGCGCGCCTGGTCCAGCATGAACATCGTGATCCGCCGGCAGACCTCCTCCAGGTGCGAAGGTGGCGGATTGCGCTGAACGAATGGGTGCCAGCCGCCGATCTCGACAGGGCCCAGCGTGGGATGGTCGAACGATCTCCAGGGCAAGGTGCCCCGACCCTTCAGCTCGGTCTTGTCGAACTGACGCCACCGTTGCGTTGCCTCCTGCCCGCGTATCGATTCGAGCCCCCCCATGAAACTGCTGCGTTTTCGAGTGTCCTTCCCTGGCGGGCGCCAGAGTTCGGCGGTCAAGGCGTACATCCCGAGCCTGCCGTAGGCGTGGTCGAGAAGCGCCCCGTAGATCCGCCGACCCGGACCGTAGGGGCGGCTGTAGGCGTTGTTGCCGGTACGTCGGGTGTAGGCTTCAGCCAGCTTGTCGAAGACCAGCAGGTCGTTTCGGTTTATCTCGCTATCACCGAGGGCGCCGTACGGTCGAAAGAGGATGCCGCCATAGGTGTGGAGGGACTGTACGGTCGCCACGTTTCGCGCCGCGCTGAGAAACTTCAACACGGCGGACGCCTCGGGCTCGGTCGGCTGCTTGAGCGTGCGGGACCAGGTCATCGGCGGATAGTTGCGGTTGAGGTCGACGCCTCCTGGTGGATCTTCGTTGTAGCGACCGTCCGAGTCGTTGTCGATGCCCTCGCTGTGGAGGTCGTATCTCTGGCCTCTGCTGTTGCGGGGAGCCCGGGTCATGTAGCGGGTACCCTCGACCGCGGTCGTTGGGTACGCGCATCTGTGTGACGATGCCATTGCCGTCGAGATCCTCGGGACCGTCCTCGTCGGACCGGCCGTCCCGGTCGTCGTCACGTGGCCGCAGGTTTCCGCGCACGGAGATGCCGGCGAGCATCAGCTCGTTGGCATCGGGATTGACCCGGGGCACGATATAGAAGACATGGGTCTGCAGGAGATAGGCCAGTGCAGGGTGTTTTCGTTTCTCGAGCAGGTAGCTCGCCAGATAGAGCGCGGCCTCCGAGCTGGCAATCTCGTTGCCATGGTGGCCGCCATCGACATAGATTCCGGTCTTGTGGTCCCCGGGCCCGGTCTTGGAGTCGGTGATCGTCAGCAGCCAGATCTCTCTGCTCCGGAAGCTTTTTCCCAGCGACCTCACGCGAGCGTAGCCTGGGAAGCGGGATTGCCAGGTCTCGAGGGCCTGAGTGAGCTGTCGATAGCTGTGATACCTGTCGAAGGAGACTGCGGGGGCGTCAGTGAACGCGGCCAGGGGCAGGAGCAGCAGTGCGAGGAACGTGAGGGGCGGTCTCATGCCTAGGAATACGGTCTGGACCGGGGGGTGTTGTTAAAAACGAGTGGGCCGGAGACTGATAAAGCGATAGGAACGTCTTTAAATAAGCAAGAGGCCCCGGAAATCAACCGGGACCTCGTCGTGTTTCTCAGGCGGCCTGTACAACGAGCAGGCTGCGCCAGCTCTACTCGTCAGGAGGCAGACCACCTCCGGTGTGAGTTACTAAAGTTGACTTCCAATGATCACCTCCTTTCTGACGAGCCTCACGCACTAGCCGACCGGATCGGCCGTGTGCGTCTTTTGCCCCACCACAGCGCGACCTGTGGTGCCTTCTTGCTCCAACTATAGCCCATCTGGTGGTGCCCGAGCAAATCTTTTTACCTACCCGTTTTGCCAAGCTTTCGAAACGCTGGTTGATTGCGCATCGAAGAGTATTCCGGCCGCTTTAGTTCTTTGCGGATCTTTGCGAGAGAACCCTTCAACTGCCTCGCTTCAGATAGGATCTCGATCACGCCCTCCGGGTCACCGTTGCGTGCCAGTAAGCGGCTGAGTTCCCAAAAGGGAGTCCACCTTATCGCTCCGATCTGAAACAACCGAGCGCGACGCAGCACCCGCATCGCGGCGTATCGTTCTCCGAGGTGGAGATGATCTGTCGCGGCCCGGACCAGTGCCTTGGTCGGGTTAACCGGGTTGGACACTCCCTGGATCACTGGGAATGGAATTCGTAGGTAATATTTGACGGCCAGGCGCTCGTTGCGAGCCGCTTCGCCGAGTTGTTTTTGCAGGCGGGACAGTCTCGCTCGCGTCCGGTACCCCGCGGGATGGGTGATCCCCAGTTTAGAGGCACGGGCCATCGCGGCGGAGGCCTCATTCAGCTTGCCCGCCTCGATCAGTCGCTTGGCCAGCTGCCAGTGGTACATCACGTTCTCGGGCCAGATCTTGGTCGCTCTGCGCAGCCCGCCGGTGAACAGCTCGGGCAGGGTGGTTCCTGCGGGCGGTGTGATCTTGCTGATCTCGGACATCCGGGCCAGACCCTCAGCGACAGCGTAGCGCTGGAGTACCGGTAGGCGGCTGATTTCGGCCCAGATGTTGGGCAACTCGAGCCGCTTGGCGTGGGCC
>CAZANL010000309.1:4805-6004 GCA_964486115.1 uncultured Planctomycetota bacterium | reverse complement strand
AACGGGTGGTTAGCTTGAAGCGAATTCGGTGGTTAGCTTGGGCCGAAATACGCACGCATCTCAGCGCCCGCCTGGAAGGCGTCGACGACGCTCGGATCACCCAGGCCTACAATCACCCCGCCTATGGTCACCGCCTGTCGCTGATGGAAGGATTCGATGTCGAGTCGGGTCCCTTCGATCAGTACCTGGCCGACCACGCGGCCGAGGTGGGCCGGCAGAACTCGTTCTGTCTGCTCGCCGATGTACCCCAGTTGCACCCGGTGCGACGCGATATCGGTGGCTACAGCTACGTGGGACCTCTGCTGGACCGCACCCCCGAGCCCGAGGTTCTGAATGTGCTGGACGAGGGCTGGGACACCGACCTGCCCCTGGTCTATCTGACCTGCGGCAGCAGCGGTCGGCCCCCCGACTATCTCGACGAGCTGGTCGAGACCTTTCGCGACAAGCCCTACCGGGTGCTGATCACCACCGCCAATCGCTGGTCGCCGGAGGAGAGCAAGTCCTCCCATCTCGGTTCGGCGGCGCGCCTGCCGGCCAATGTGCGGGTCGTGCCGTTCCTCAATGGCGAGTGGGTGCTGCGCCGGGCCCGGATGCTGGTGGGTATCGTCGGCATCGGCGCCATCTACCAGGCCCTGTCGCAGGGCAAACCCGTCATCGGCGCCCCCGAGCATCTGGACCAGGAGTTTCATCTCAACCGGGTTCGCGATCTGGGTCTGGGACTCAAACTGGACCGCTGCGACTGGGATGCGCCGCACATCGCCGCCGCCATCGAGCGGGTGCTGGCCGAGGGCGACACGTTCGAGCAGAACTGCAAACCTTTCATCGACACTCTTGCTGCCTTTCCTGACGGCCACCACGCCGCCGATCTGCTCGACACACATTTCCAGCAGCGCGACCAGAAGTATCACGCCAGTTCCGCCTATCTGATATCCGGCGACGAGTTCATCCGTTATCTCGACGCCACCACGCCCGGTGATCTGGACGCGGCAAAGATTCGCAGCATGCTGCTGCGCGGCGCCCGTCGCGGCATGCCCCATCGCTGGGTGGGCAAGAGTCTGTACTTCGACCGCTACGACAGCTGGAACTGGCTCTACGACAACGAGCCGGAGTTTTTCGAGTCCTACTACAAGGCCTGCGAGCGCCGCCGGCAGCGGTTTCTGCAGATTCGTGACGGCCAGGTCGTGGCCCGAGAACGCTGG
>CAZANL010000309.1:0-4705 GCA_964486115.1 uncultured Planctomycetota bacterium | reverse complement strand
CCGGCAGCGGTTTCTGCAGATTCGTGACGGCCAGGTCGTGGCCCGAGAACGCTGGCAGCGCCTGCGCCTCAACTACCGGCTGCGCCTGCACCCACGCGGCGCCGACGGCGCCCCCGTGCTGCAGCCCGGCGAACGTCTCAAGCTGTTCTTGCCCTACCCGATCCAGCGCCCCGACCACCAGAGCGAGGTCACTCTCGAGAAGATGCTGCCGGAGCAGTTCACGGCGCAGCACCTGCCGGACATGGGGTTCGTCTACGGCGCCGTGATCACCGTGACCGATGGCGAGGCGCCTATAGAGGTGGGCTACACGTGCTCGCTGACCGTCCACGCACAATCCATGGACGAGTTGCCCGATCGGGCTCCGTCATTGAGCGACGAGGTCAGGGCTCGATGCCTGGAACTGGACGAGCGCATCCTGCGGTTGCCCGAGGCCATCGCTTTCCGTGAGCAGCTGGACCGGACCGCCCTGGCCGACGACGAAGCGACGGCGCGTGCCATCTATCACCAGCTGGCCACCAGCAAACGCTTCAAGAAGACGCGTGACCCGTCGAGCACGCCGCGTTATTCAACGTCGGCGGTGCTGCGCGACGATGGCGGCCACTGCACGACACTGGCCCGGACCTTCACGTCGCTCTGCCGCGCCGAGGGCATTCCCACACGGGAGGTGACCGGCGCCTTGCTCGGGTACCCGGCGAGTGACAACATCTTTGAGCTGCGCTCCTACGGCGAGCCCATGTTCGGACACACCTGGGCCGAGATCTGGCTGCAGCGGCACGGCTGGATTCCGGTGGAGTTCCACGGCATCGTCATCGGCGCCGGGGCCCTGACGAAGAAGAACGTGTCCGAGCGCCGCCTGCGTCGCCAGATCGAAGGGGCCACCGATCCCTGGCTCGATTACTACTTCGGCCATCTCGACAACCATCGCATCCTGGGGTCACCGTCGGTGAAGTCGACGCCACTGGTGATGAGCCTCGTCGCCGACCCGGAGCCCGGCCAGCGGCCCTGGGCGGCGCGTACCGATCTGCGCTTCGACTGCCTGCTGCGGGCCGAGTGCGTGTGAGCGAGATGGACATCTCCGTCATCATTCCCACCTACAACCAGCAGGCGCGGCTGTCTCTGGTGCTGTGCGGCTTGTCCTGGCAGACCTTTGAAGGTCAGTTCGAGGTGCTCGTCGTCGACGACGGTTGTACCGATGACACCGCATCCGTCGTGGCGGGGCACCACGAAGCCGGACTGAACGTCCGACTGCTGGGTGGCATCGGCCGCCAGGGCCGCAGCGCCGCTCGCAACCGTGGTCTGCAACAGGCCAACGGGCAGCTGACGGTGTTCCTCGACGCCGACGCACTGCCTGGTCCCGAGCTGCTGGCCTGCTACGCCGATGCCCATACGGCGCATGATGGTCCGGTCCTGCTGTCGGGCATGCAGTACCATCTGCCCGAGCTGGAGTACCTGGCCGACCCGCGCACGGCCGCCGTCAATGGCACCCCCGACATGCCCAGCGTCGTGCGCGATTTCATCGCCACCCGGAGCGACCAGCTGGCCATCAGCGAAGCCCTGGTGCGCGACGACTTCGACGCCATCCACGAGCGGGCCCGACGTGGCAGCTACCCGAACGAAGGCACGGTTCGTCGCCAGGAGGAAGCCCGCCGTCTGCTGCAGGTCCGTCCGCGCAGCGCCGCCGCCTGGCTCGCCTTCATCCCCCACAATGGCGCCGCTGCCACGTCGCTGCTGCGCGCCGCCGGCGGCTTCGACTGTGATATTCCATTCAGCGAGGGCTGGGAGCTGGCCTATCGCGCCCAGCGCCAGCACAACGCCTCGATCGTGGCCGTCGAGGCGGCGACCTACCACCTCTACCATCATCACGATTTTCTGGATCCCGCCCAGGCGCGCACGCGTTACGATGCCATCGAATACATGGCCTGCAAGCATCGCGATCCGCGCATCCGCCTGGTGTACTTCTGGTACGCCCACCTGTGGCGCGACCCGTTTATCCCCGAGGCTGCCGTGGTGGACGATCTGTTCGAGTTCGAGCGCCTCTACCAGGATCTCCCCGAGGCGACCTGGCGCCAGTACGAAGCCGTTCTACAAAACCATCCAAATGAGCTCCCCCTGAAAGAAATCGAGGTGACCTATGGAAGCTGTGCGTGAGAAGGATCGCGAAGCACGGTGCGTGCAGGCACTGCGCCAGCATGAGGAGGCGGGAGATCGTCAGGCCATGGCACTGGACTGCTATCAACTGGGCACGGTACACCAGGAGGCCGGACACCTGGAACCGGCCACGGTGATGTTCCGCCGCGCCCTCGTGCTGTGCGAGGCCGGCAAGGACGAGCAGGGCGTGGCTGCCGCCTACGCCCGCCTGGGGCTGCTGCACGAGATGAAGGGGGACCTGGGACAGGCTCTGTTCTTCCTGGAAGAGGCTCGGTCCCGTCACGACGCGATCGACGACCTGCGCGGTCTGGCCGCCGATGTGGGATATATCGGCTTCATCCATTTCCAGATGGGGGAGTACGAGGAGGCGGAGCGACACTACCGGGAGGCGCTGGCACTGAACGAGCAGACCCACACCATTGGCAAGCAGGGCGAGGATCTGGCCAACCTGGGCAATCTGTTCCACACGCAGGGCAGGGACGAGGAGGCCGAGGAGGCCTACCACAAGGCACTGGTGCTGTACGAACAGGCCGCCGACTCCAAGGGCATGGGAGGCACCTACCGCAGTCTTGGCTCACTCTGGCTGCAGCGGGGGGATACGGAGCAGGCGCGGCAGCTGTTCGAGTTGAGCCTGGATCTGCAACGTCGGGCCGGTTCGGCACTGGGTGAGGGCCTGGCACTGGAGAGTCTCGGCAGCGTCTGCGAGCGTGACGGTCACTTCGACAAGGCCCGCTGCCACTATCAGGAGGCCAGTGAAGTCCTCGAAGCGACCGGCCACCCGCGGCACATGGTGCAGGCCCGCGGCCGTCTCGGTTCGCTGCTGCTGCGGATCGACGATCCCGAAGGTGCCGTAACGCATCTGGAGTACGCCGTGGAGCTGTCCCGTCAGCAGCATGACGAGGCGGGAACGGCGCGCTGGAACAAACGCCTGGCCGATGCCGTGATGAAGGGAGGCGGTGACCTGCAGCGGGCCCAGGGACTCTACGATGAGGCCCTTGCCTACCACCGCAAGCAGGAAGATGTCCAGGGCGAAGCCCAGGTGTATGTGGGGCTGGGCAATCTGGCCGCACGCCAGGGGCAGGGCACGCAGGCAGTGGCCATGTGGACGGCGGCCACGGAGCGGTTCCGCAAGCTCGGCGTTGACGATCAGGTGCTGAAGGTCGAGGGCGCGATGAAACGTCTCTGGACCCGGGGCCGGGTGGCCTGACGCACCGCGCGTCAAGCCAACCCAAGCGAATGAGGGGAAGAACGTGAGCGGCAGGAAGAAGTACACGGCGGTCCACCGGGAAGGACTGCGCGTGGTGACGCGGATCCTGCGCAAAGCCGTGTGGAATATGAACAGTGCCGAGGACTGTGCCGCGGTGCTGGGCCATTTCACGGAGGGCTTCAGAGCCCTGCGGATTCGGTTCGATGGGTGTGGTGTCTACGTCGTAGACGCCCACGCCGAACCGCCCGCGGTCACAGCGCAGTATATCCTGGGGGATGATCGCTGGCGGCCGGCACTGCCGGCGCACGACCGCGACGCTGCCATGGAGATCTGGCAGGAGGGGGTGACGACCTACGCCGAGGACGTGTGCCGGGATGTTCCCAAACTGGAGAGTCCGCTGCTGCTGCGCTTCGGCCACGAGGTGCGCAGCGTCGTCGACGTGCCCTTCGCCAACGGCGTGCTCACCGTGGTGCGGCGTGATCCTGAGGGCTTCAGTTCACGGGATATCGAGATGCTGCGCGAACTGGCGGAGGGCCTGCCGGCGTTGTTCTACCGCATGGAGGATCTGCGCCAGCTAGAGCTGCGTGACCGGCTGGTGGAGCGCGCCCAGAGGCTGGAGCTCAGCGGGCAGCTGGCTGCGGGCACCGTACACGAGGTCAACAACGCCCTGACGGCAATTCTCGGCCATTGTGAACTGTTGCTGATGGAAGAGATGGTGCCGACGACGCGGGAGAGCCTCGAGCTGATCCTGCGGGCTGGCGACTCGGCGCGGATCATGGTGGGTCACTTCCTGTCGATGGCCCGCGGCCAGGAGCCCGAACGGCAGACGACGGACCTGAACGCCCTGGTGCACGACAGCCTGCAGCTGCTGCGTCGGCAGCTGGCGCGGGACTACGTGGAACTGATCGAATCGACCGATCCGCACCTGCCACTGGTCGAAGTGCAGTCGAGTCAGATTCAGCAGATCATCCTGAACCTGGTGCAGAACAGCCGCGACTCCGTGCTGGCCAGTACCAGCGCCGGGCGGATCGAAGTGCGCACGAGCCTGGCGGACGGCGTCGTACGGCTGACGATCAGCGACGATGGTCCCGGTGTGCCGGAGAAACTACGCGAGCGCGTCTTTGAACCTTTCTTCACGACCAAGGAACGGGGCAAGGGTACCGGTCTCGGGCTGACAGTATGCCGCACGATCGCCACCAGCCACGGTGGCGATCTGCGCATCGAAGACCAGGACGGGCGATCGTGCTTCGTGCTGGAACTGCCTGCTGCGGGCGCGGGAGTGCTGCGGGCGTTGAACTAGTTCCATCCCCTGGCACCATCCCCGGGTGGGGAAGTTGTTTACCTTTCTGT
>CAZANL010000308.1:0-6010 GCA_964486115.1 uncultured Planctomycetota bacterium | reverse complement strand
CCGCCGCAGGGCAAGGACATCCGGCGGAGTTCGGTCGGCATGTATCTGATGAAGACCTTCTCCTACGAAGGCTTCCGCCTCTCTCACTAGAGCCATGAGCATGCCCATCGACAAACTAGCACCCGGCCAGGAGATTGCTGGACACACCCTGCAACGATCCATGGGACGGGGCAGCGGCGGCGAAGTCTGGCTCGTTCGTTTCAGCGGACAGCCGGCCGCGCTCAAGCTGTTCCGAGCCGACAGCTTGCCGCCCCGGATCGCCGCAGAGAGCGTGGCCCAGTACGCTCTCTCCCGCGGGTCGGATCCTCGCGCGCGCTACTTCGCCCGGGCCGAACACTTCGACCTGGAGGCGGACCTCCCATATCTGCGAATGGAGCTGGTCGCTGGACGGACTCTGCGGGAGGCGTTGGACACGGCTCTACCGGAGCCCGAGGTGCGAGCGCTGGCCGCTGCGCTGCTGGAGGCACTGGACTACGCCCACGGTCAGGGGTTCGTCCACGGGGACATCAAACCGGAGAACATCCTGCTGCCCGAGGGCGAGAATCAACCCGCCATCAAGCTGATCGACGCCGGGTTCGGCCAGCTCGTCCAGGAGAGCGAGAAGCCGGAAGTGATCCACTCGCTGGGCTCGGTCGAGAGCGCGGGGGTCTCGACCCCCCTCTACGCACCCCCCGAGCGCTTCAGCGAGGCCTACCGCACCGACCAGACGGTGGCCCAGGCGGCCGATCTCTACATGGCGGGCAAGGTCTTGTTCGAGGCGCTCACAGGAAGGACTCCCGACACCATCATGCCGGTCTCCCGTGCCGCTCCAGGACTGTCCGACACATGGGACGAGTTGATCTTCTCGCTGGTCGACGCCGACCCTAACCGACGCCCGACGGCGGTCCAGGCACTGGCCTCGCTGCGTGCCGTCACGCCCGCCAAGGCTCCTGCCGCTCCCAAGCGCGAGGAGCCAGACGAGTTCAAGCTGCCGCCGCCGCTGATGCCGCTGGCGTACGTGCTACTGCCCTTGGTGGCGCTGCTGGTGGTAGCCCTGCTGCGACCCGACATGTTAGGGGGGACCGCCGCCCTGGCCCTGCCCCGAGCAAACGAAAAACAAGCGGGCCGCTGGGCCGAGCGAGCGGCGGTGATAGAGCAGTCCGGCCGGCCCGACCTGGCTGCGGTGTACTACCGCTACGCTCTCCAGATCGACCCCGGGAACGCTCGAAGCCTGCTCTGGCTCGCTCTGCGGTCGGCCGATCGGCGAGAACTGGACGACGCCCTGGGGCGCTACGAGAAACTCGCTCGGACGAGCCCCGACAACGCGGACGCCCAGTATGGCCTGGGGCTGATCTACCTGGATCGAAAAGAGCTCTACCAAGCTCGGAATCACGCTCTGCGAGCGGTCCAGCTGGCCCCGAACAAGGCCAAGGCCCACAACCTACTGGGCAACATCGAGCGCACCGAGGGCAACCATGCGGCGGCACTGGCGGCCTTCCGCTCGGCGGCTCGACTGGATCCAAAACAACCCGGCCCGCACCACAATATGGGGGTCGCGCACCACGGATTGGGCGAGCGGACCGCCGCCCACCGATGCTTCGAGCGCGCCTTGTCGATCGACCCGTACCACTCCGAAACCCTCAACAGCATGGCTGTCATTGCGTACGAGAACGGAGATGACGACGGGCTACAGAAGTGGATGCTGCGACTCAGGCAAGCCGACTCAGGCCAGGCCGAGGCACTGATGGTCGCACTTGCCCGCGACAACCCGCAACGCATCGTAGAACTACGCCGCTGGTTGCAATGTCGTTGAACGCCGTCGTTTGCCTTTTGTTTGACTATCTGGTATCGTCAGATTAAAGGTGCCAAAAGCACCGCCTCATAGGAGGAGAGCTTGCCACCCTAGCTCAATTGGCAGAGCAGCGCATTCGTAATGCGCAGGTTGTGGGTTCGACTCCCATGGGTGGCTCCATCCGCGTTGAGGGCGGCGGATCCCGGATCAAGGGATATTATGTCCACAGAGAGAAAAGCGATTCTCATCGCCGATGACGACGAGAACCTCCGTGGTTTGCTTCGGGTTCTCTTCGAGGACACCGGTTATCAGATTCACGAAGCTGCGACCCCTCAACAAGCCCTGAGCGAGTTCAGCCGCATTCAGCCCGACCTCCTGCTGCTCGATGTTCACTTCGGCGGAAACGCCGAAATGAGCGGCTACGATGTGATCCACGAGGTCCGCCGCGACCCGATCCTGATGGATGTGCCGGTCATCATGCTGACCAGCCACACCAGCGAGGACCATGTCGTGCGGGGGTTCGAGGAGGGGGTCGACGATTTCATCACCAAGCCGTTCAGGCCCCGTGAACTGGTGGCACGTGTGGAATCACGCATCCAGCGCCATACCGACAGTCAACTCCGGCTGCGCACTCACTCCGACATGCGGCCCGGCAAGACCCTGCGTGGCTCACAGGGCCATCTCTACGAGATCACCGCACCGATCAATCGCGGAGGCATGGGAGTGGTGTATCGTGCGACCTGCCTCGACACCGGAGAGGCGGTCTGCATCAAGACACTCGACAACACGCGCTTGCAGCGCAACAAGGACCTCCGACGGTTCGAGCTGGAGGCCAACGCCGCCCTGCGGTTCGACCATCCCAATCTGGCGCGGGGTATCGATGTGCGCATCAGCCCGGCGTGCTGCTTCCTGGTGATGGAGTACATCGACGCCGACACGCTGGCCAGCCGGCTCAACCGGTCCGGCCCGGTGTCCGAGCAGGAAGGGATTGCCATCGCGTTACAGATTTCCAGCGCACTGGCTCACATCGACAGCCACAACATGGTGCACCGCGATGTCAAACCAGAGAACATCCTGTTCAGCGAGAGCGGCCATGCCACACTCGTCGACTACGGTCTGGCCAAGTCCAGCAGGGCAAACACAGCCCACCTCACCACAGACGGGATCATTCTCGGCACTCCCTATTACATCTCACCCGAGCAGGTGAAGGGGATGATGCGGCTGGACATCCGCAGCGACCTGTATTCTCTGGGAGCAGCGCTTTACTTCACGCTCTCGGGCAAGAAACCTTTCGACGGCACGTCCACCGTCAGCATCATCAACCAGCGACTGCTCAGCGACCCTGCCTGTGTCAACTCGATCAACTCCCAGATCAGCCCCGGCATCTCTCAGATCATCTCCAAGCTGATGTCCCGCAGCCTCGGCCGACGCTACCAGACCCCACGAGAACTGCAGATCGATCTCGAGCGAGTCGCCAATGGTGAGCAACCACTGATATCGGACAACCAGGAGCCGGAGCCCTTCCTCGACTGGGAAACCGTGCGCTAGCAGGCCCTTCCGTTTTGTGCTCCACGAGGGGACCAAAACCCAGGTACTTTTTCGCGCACGGGGGGTAGGTCAGCGAACGCGTACGGAACGCTGTGGGACAGGCGCCGGGTAGCACGGCTTCATCACGCAATCACCATGATGATCCGAGACCTGTTTGTCAGATTCTTGACGTTACTCGGTCCACCCATGGCGCCTGCAGTCAACACCGACACAGCGGCTATCACCGCGCTGACGACCATCAGCGCACCAACCGAGCGCTGGACAACTCGTCTTCAGGCCATTTCGCCCCGATCGCGGCTCACCAGAGCCGACGACGATGCAGCAGGGCTGGCAGTGGCCTCCAGCCCCGCTGCGCAGACCCGGTCGCTGAGACAGCCCAGACTCACTGTCAGCGATGACATCTCGGCCCCCAACGGCACAGGGGGCCTCCAATGGTCGACGCAGCCCAGGTCAACCGAGGGCCATCGAGCGCGACTGTCGCGTGTCAGACCAGATCGAAAGCGGTGGATACGGCTTTACCGCTGCCGCAGAACATGCAAGAGGCGTGACGTGGTGATATCAGCCGGCCGCACCTCGGGCAGTTGTCCGCCTGCTTTTTGAGCCGGCCATCCGCCACGCCGTCCTGCAAGTCGATCTGGTTCATACGGTTGATCAGCTGCTCTTCGGTCAGATCCGTCTTCTCGGCGAGCAGCGACCACAGCGCACGGCAGACCAGACTCAGACGCTCTAGCCGAGTCTCCAGCATCTCGACGCTGCCGGACTTCTGACGCTGCGATGACGAGCGAATAGGCGTCTGAGGATTCTCGTGTCTGCCGTTCATCCGGACTCTCCTGCGCTATTTGCCACCTTGTTGCGGAACGGGGTTCCTGGACATCTTCAGCTCGAGGTGGCACCCCGCCCAAGCGATACCGTTCAGCCCCCAAAACTCGACACCGAGTTTCTCCAGCAAGGCAATCCGCGTTATCTTACCACGTTTGAAGTGGCCCATGTATCGGTAGTCAGTGACCCACCGGACCTTGCGACTATCCCCCATTTTTTTGAAGGGATCGCGGCTGACCCGTTGAGCCGTCAGCGCCCCCCCGATCCGCTCCCCGACCGAGACGGAGACGCGGGCCATCCACCAAGCCCCCCTCTCCCAACGCCAGATCAGGAACATCCCCCGGTGGTCGGCATGACCGCTGTAGACCAACTCCGTGTTGGCGGGAGTGGTCACCACGACCGGCCCGAGGGAGGCGCTCAGACGTACGTTCTTGCCTTCCCGGACAGCGACCACGCCGCCTTCGACAGATCGAGCCAGCCCGATGATGCTCATAGACCGCGCGCAACCGATATCGGTATGTGGAGCGATCCCGAGTCCCCACCTGCCGGTGGACCACGACGTCCGGCTCCAGCCGCAGCCGACGCTTCCCTTCCACCCCTTCCCAGTCCAACTCATAGTAGAGCAGGCGGGCACGGCGATGCTCCGGGGGCGCCTTCCAGGTCAGCGTCACCTGTGTCCGGCTCGCGACAGCTTTGAGCTCCGAGGGGTCGAGGACCTGCACCGCGGGCGGACGGACCTCCCGCTTGGGAACCACTCGCAGCCGGTAGAACACGGAGTGGGGCAATTCCGGCCCGGGAACGCTCATCGGCGCCCACTCGCGCTGTATGTCTGCCAGGGACGACGTTTCGGGCATGAGCACGTCGACGCCCAGGCTCATCTTGTGGGTGATTTGTCTGCTCTGAGCAGCGATCGCCAGACTCGCATCTTCGGCGCCTGTGCGTGTCAATGCGCTATGGAGGGCGAGCAGGACGCAACTGGCGCAAGGCCCAACAACAACTTCTCGCCATGCTGCCGGAAGAACTGACCTGATCGAACGGTCCGCATTTTGGGTCTCCTCCTAAGAAATGGAGGGAGACACACTCAGCGTACAACAGGTCACACTACACCGCAAACGGACGTCTCACGAAAAGACTACTTACCGATTCACTTTGGGCGCTCGCTCTTTGAGCGGGCAATGACGATGTGCTTGTGGCCCCAGTCCAGTCCGCCCAGCCCGACCATCTTGATGCCGGCCTGCTCGATGTACGCAACGCGCTTACCGGACTTGTCCGAGCCGCTACCAAGATAGATGCAGTCGGCCTCGAACCGATATTTCTTCCGGTTATCGCCTTTGCGTTTTTCCTCTGACAGCGTGGCGTAGAAAGCGGCGTCCGCGTTGTACTTGCGGTTATCATCGACGAGCTGCTTGGCGCTGACCATCGCCCCCACATCGCCTCCGGTGTTGATCCGGAACTTGGTGGCCCACCAGCGACCTTCCTTCCAGTACTGCCAGACGAAGAAAACCCCCTGACCCGACCCGAACTTGTTACGAAAGACGATCTTGATGTTGATCGCCGTGGTCGCGCAAGCCACCTCGGTCTTCTTGCTGATACGGATATCCTGGCCTTCGTACGGCGAGACCTTGGGCCCCTTGCCAACGGTACCGCCAAGCACCTCGGGGGTCTTGCCCACCGGCCCCTCCCGCTTGAACTCGAAATGCGCGACAACCTGATAGCAATAGGTCGTCTTCGGCTCGAAGTCACGATCGGCGTAGCTGGTGTTGCTCTTGTCGATGAAGACCGACTCCTTTTCGGCCGCGTCTCCCTTACGCCACTTCCACAGCACATAGCCCTGAAGCAAGGCGGCGTCGCTTTTCCCGTCCGTGGTCGTTG
>CAZANL010000307.1:0-6020 GCA_964486115.1 uncultured Planctomycetota bacterium | reverse complement strand
TGCGCGGAAAGTCCGCGTGTTCCAGGTTCTTGCCGTTGGGACAGTAGACGGTCGTGAAACGCAGACCTGCTGTCTGGGCTGTGATCAGCCGAGCCCCCGAGTCTTCCTGTCCCGGCAAGCCCAGCTCCAGCACCTCCGCCGGCTCGCGAGTCAGGATCGCCACGCCGTTCCAGCTCTTCTGTCCATGGGTCAGCGCGGTGTATCCCACCTCCTCGAACGCGGCGTGCGGAAACTTGTCGTCCTGCATCTTGAGTTCTTGCAGGCCTACGACGTCCGGACGCCGGGCGTCCAGCCAGTGCAGGACGAAGTCCCGACGAGCGCGCATGCCGTTGATGTTCCAGGTCGCGAGTCGCACGGCGTGATTATGCCTCATGTCCGGCAATCCGGACACAGATTGCCCAGATTGAAACACCCACGCCTTGATGGTAGTCTCCAGGCTGTCGCATGGAGCGGACCATATTCAGCGCGGATCGCGGCTGCCTGGGTCGGGGGAACGTGTCATCGTCCCCAGGCAGAAAGGCACCCACATGCCGAGCTGACGCTCAACCTCCGTCGGGACCGCCTTGCCAGACCTATTCCTGGACTGGCCTCGCAACGACGGTGAGCGACGACACGAAGGGATCCGAGCGCCCCATGGCCACTTTTTCGATCGTCATCCCAGCATACAATTACGCGTCCTACCTGCCCCAGGCGATCGACTCCGCTCTGGCGCAGTCCGGGGAGCGCGAGGTTGTCGTCGTCAACGACGGCTCGACCGACAACACACTGGAGGTCCTCGCGCCTTATCTGGACGCTTCAGATGTGGTCCTGATCAATCAAGCCAACGCTGGTGTGGCAGCAGCACGAAACGTGGGCGCCGATCGAGCCACCGGGAAATATCTGGTGTTTCTCGACGCCGACGACCGCCTGCTGCCTGACGCGCTTCAGAGGTTCGGCGGTGCGTTCGAGGAGGGTGTCGACTTCGTGCTCGGAGCGCACTACCGGATCCACCCCGAGAAGAAACGCCACGTCTCGGATCGCTCGCGCCACATGATCACGAGCGACCGTCAGGCCAACTTCAGCAATTTCCTGCGCAAGAAACTGAGGGTGGCGACCGGAGCCGTGGTGGTCCGCCGCGAGATCCTCGAAACACTCCGCTTCCCCGAGCATCTTCGCCTCAACGAAGACATCGTCTTCATCGCTCTGTTGCTGGCCCGACACGACGGGGTGTCGCTCGGTGAACCGGTGCTGGAGGTCGTCCGCCACGACGGCAGCCTGCGGTCCTCCTCGCCCCTCGATCTAAAACAGACGGTCGACACCCTGTTCGACCCCGAGCTGCTGCCCGCCGAGTGCCACGAGATGCGCAACGAGTTTTATGCCGATCGCTGCCTGGCCCAGTTCCGCATTTACTTTCGCACCGGCCGACACGCCCTGGCTCGGGAGTTCTACCGAATGGGCATCAAGGCCAACCCGCCCTTGTTGCTGCGCTTCAACTACCTGTCCAAGTATCTCAGAGCACTCGTCAAATGACGGTCCTGACCCTGGAACTGGAGGCAGGCACTCTGACCTGTGACGAGTGGCTCCGAGTGGTCCAGGGCAAGCGGAAGGTCGGAACCGGCACCTGGCAAGGCCGCCCCGTGGTGGCCAAGCTGTTTACCGACCCTCGCCGAGCCCAGCGCAACCTCGAGCGGGAACTGGCGGGCGCCCGGGCACTGAGCGCCGCTGGGCTCCCAGCTCCCGACATCGAACACTCGACACTGGTCGACGGGCTAGGCGTGCTGATCCTGCGCCGCATCGAGCCCGCCGAACAGGCAACCATCCTCCAGGCGGTGACGGCACTGGGCACGCTGCACCGCGCTGGCCTGATCCACACCGACCTCCATCTGGGCAATTTCCTGAGTGGCGCAGACGGGACGGTCTACTTCCTCGACTGGAACGGGATTCTCCCTGGTTCTGCGGGACTCGACAACCTGGGGGCCCTGCTGGCTCAGATGGACCCGAACGAAGACGACCGCCTGCCCGAGCTGCTGAGCGCCTACGGCGACGACAGCTTCAACCTGGAGACGGTGCGCCAGGCGCTGCGTCGCCAGCGCAACAAGCGGATGCGAAAGTACCTCAAGAAGATCTTCCGCGACTGCACCGAGTTCGCCGTCACGCAAAACGCACAGCGCTACCAGGTCTGCCGACGCGAGCAGACAGATCGGCTAGCCGCTCTGCTGGACGCTCCCGACCGCTGGGTCGAAAGCGGTACTCCGCTCAAGCGAGGTCGGACCTGCACGGTCATCGGCATTCAAATCGACGGGCTGGCCCTGGTCGTCAAGCGATACAACATCAAGAACCTGCGGCACCGAGTCAATCGCGCGTTCCGCGAAACGCGGGCGGCTCACTGCTGGCGCGCGGCCCACCTGCTGATCCGCTCCGGCATCAGGACCGCGCTCCCTCTCGCGGTAGTCGAGCACCGCCTGGGCCCGCTGCGAGGCAAGGCCTATTTCGTCACCGAAGAGCTGACGGGCACCCGCCTGGACCAGCTGCTGGCCGAACAACCTCCCGACGAAATGCTGACCCTGGCGGTCGAGGGCCTGGCCACGTTGTTCGAGAGACTGCTGGCCGCACGAATCAGCCACGGCGACATGAAGGCCAGCAACCTGTTCTTCGACGGCGACCAGCTGTGGTTGATCGATCTGGACGCCCTGCGACAGCACCGCAACAGGACGGGCCTCAGGCGAGCCCTGCGGCGGGACAAGAAGCGACTGCTTCGCAACTGGGACGACCAGCCGGACCTACAGCAGCGAGTCGCGGCCCGTCTAGCGCTGATCTTCTAGGCCCTGTTTGAGAAGTCGCTGTGTCTGATCCGGAAAGCCCTGAAGACACGGCGATGCCGAAGCAGCCCGGCCGTCCAGTGTCATACGCCTAGGCCCCGTCGGCCGAAACGCCGCGCAGGCCGGCCCAGTCAGCGTTTCGCGTAGTCCATGCAGTTCGCGATGTGGACCGGCGTCTTGAACGTCTGCTTGCTGCCGTACTGACAGATCACGCCATCCTCGTCCAGACGTCCGCAGTGTCGGCAGCTGACACAGCGGGACTCCGAACTCCCGCCTCCCAGCCGGCTGACGATCCGGTACCCCAGGTAGACCACCGCCGCGATGACCAACAGGCGAAACAGCATCCTTCCAGTATCCTCGCCAGCTGGCGCGAAGGCAACCGCTGAAGGACGGGCCTGGCCAGCTGGAACAAACCTCGGGCGACGCCATCACGCCAATGCTGCGCAGCTACTCGATGTGTTTCTCGAGCGCAGCGATGAACGCCTGGGGACCCGAACCCCGGCGATAAGACACCCTTCCCAGTTCCTTCCCCCGGTCGCTGACCAGAACGACCGTGGGCAGAATCTTCACCCCGAACCGCCGGGCCAGCGACTGTGTTCGCTGAGGCACTCGGCTCCCACCACCCCGGGGGAAATCGAGCTCCACCAACATCAGCTTGGGCTGTGCGTAAGACATGAACCGGGTGGTCGAGAGGACCTCTCGATCGAGCATCTTGCAACCGCCTCACCAGGTCTTGCCGGTGAAATAGACCAGCATCGGCAGCCCGGATGACTGGGCGGATTCGAGCGCCCGATCATAGTCGGCGCTCCAGCCGGGAGAAGGCCCGGCACTGCCGGCACCGCCGCCGCAGCTAATCAGCAGCAAGGCAAAACAGCCGGCAAGTGTCTGGATGGAGGTCTTTCTTGGCATTCTCAACCACGCTGGAGTAAAGTGCGCGCTTCTCTGACTGGTCAGATTGTAGAGAGGCATGATGGTACAGCGCAAGCACAACCGTGCCCGCCGGCTCGATTCGGAACTAGCCCGCTTCGACCCGGCACTCCCGATCGAGGAAGCCTGGACCCCACCAGCGAGCTGGTACACCGACGAGGCCTTTCTGGCGCTCGAGCGAGAGCGGGTGTTCGGCGCCAACTGGTTGCTGGCGGGCAGGACCGACCAGCTCGCATCTGCGGGCGACTACCTCACCGGCGAGCAAGCGGGGGAGCCATACGTCGTGGTGAGAACGGCCGACGGGCAGCTCCAGGCCTTCCACAACGTCTGTCGGCACCACGCCGCCGCCGTGGCGGAGGGGGCGGGGCGCTGCAAACAGTTCGTCTGCCCGTACCACGGCTGGACCTACGAGCTCGACGGGAGGCTGCGACGCGCTCCGGAGCTGGGCGGCATCCGGGATTTCGATCGCGACTGCATGGGCCTGATGCGGATGGCGGTTACCACCTGGGGTCCCCTGGTGCTGGTCAACATGGCGGAATCTCCGCGAGATCTGACCGCCGACATGCAGCCGCTGACCGAGTCACTCCAGCGGATGGAGTGGGATTCTCTGGTTTTCACCCGGCGCCTGAGCTACACGCTCGAATGCAACTGGAAGGTCTTCGTCGACAACTACCTGGACGGAGGCTACCACGTCGCCGTGGCGCACAAGGGCCTCGCCGGCCAGCTCGACCTGAGCAGTTACCGGACGGAAGTGCACCAGCGACTCTCGATACAGAGTTGCGGCGCAGCGAAATCGGCAGATGACAGCCTCACCGACTTTTCCGAGCGCATCGGCGAACAGGCCGTCTATGGCTGGGTCCACCCGAATCTGATGATCAATCGCTATGGACCGATGATGGACACCAACCTGGCCCTGCCACTGGGCCCGGATCGGACCCTGGTCCTGTTCGACTACTACTTTGCCCCCGAGCTGGCGGAAGACGAGACGTTCGTCGAGCGCAGCTTGACCTCCAGCGATGTGGTCCAGCAAGAGGACATCCACATCTGCGAGTCGGTCCAGCGCGGCCTGCACTCTCGGGCATACGACCGCGGCCGATACTCGGTGACGCGGGAGATCGGCGCACTGCACTTCCACCGCCTGCTGGCCGAAGAGCTGGGCGTGGCGCAACCAGCCGACAGCGTCGACTAGTCCGCGCCTCCGACCGAGCTCGAGTCCACGACACCCCACCTTCCTGTTGCCTAGCCCGATTCGCGAGCCGCTGGCAGACAGCATACCCACCCGGTACAATGGGTGCATGCCGACCTACGACTACTTCTGCCCGGCCAACGGACGCACAGTGGAGGTGTTTCACGGCTTCTCGCAAACCCTGACCACCTGGGGCGAGTTACTGGCCGCCGGGGGGCTCCCAGGAGACGGGACACCCGACGAGACGCCGATCGAGCGAGTGATCAGCGGCGGCACGTTCCTTCAGCGGGGCGCTGCCCCCCAACAGAGTACACCTTGCTGAAGCGGAGGTGGATGCGGCTGCTGAGCAGCCGCCTTTGCAGATGCTGCGCCAAGCAGTATGATGTGTCCACTCCTTCGGAGCTGGCGGGTCAAACCGACTCGGAAGGCACCCATGATCAACAAATACGGTACTGGTCTACTCGCAGTTTCCTGCCTCGTCCTGCTGGCTCGCCAACTCCCTGCGGACGACGAGAACGGTGTTCCCGCGGGCCACTCTGCACACGGCGAAGCCTTCAACGAAGGCCCCCGTTCGGCCGCCTACCTGATGAAGGGAACAGGTGACATCTCCTTCCCGGTGACGACCGACAAGCCCCTGGCCCGGAAGTTCATCGAGCAGGGTGTCGGTCAGCTGCACGGATTCTGGTACTTCGAGGCGGAGCGTTCCTTCCGCCAGGCTGCGGCGATCGACCCGAACTGCGCGATTGCGTTTTGGGGCATGGCGCTGGCCAACCGAAACAACGACAAGCGGGCCACCGGCTTCATCCAGGAAGCCATCAAGCGAAGGGACAAGACCAACGAGTGGGAGCGGATGTATCTCGACTCGCTCAGCACCTACATCAAGGCCGGCCCATCTGACGAGAAGGGCCGGCGATCCGCCTACCTCGAGGCGCTGAAGAAGATCGTCGAGAAATACCCCAAGGACCTCGAGGCGAAGGCATTCTATGGTCTGGAGCACTGGGTCTCCGCCAGGCACGTGCGAATCAAGGACCGCCGGGAAGTCGACAAGGTGCTGCAGGCGGTGCTCGACGCCAAGCCGTACCACTCGGTTCACCACTTCCGGATCCACC
>CAZANL010000306.1:0-6022 GCA_964486115.1 uncultured Planctomycetota bacterium | reverse complement strand
TGCCGCTGATGAAGCCTCGAGGCCCTGAAACACCCAATTCCGGCTATTTTGCGGGCATCGTAACCCGGCACGCCATTTGCCATTTAGATGCAAATGGCACACCCCGGTTGCGTTCTGACTGAGAAGACAAGCGATATGGGCTATCGACTGATTGTCAGGGACGGCGGCAAGAAGCGGACCTATCCCCTCACCGGGGAAGTGGTGTCCGTTGGCCGCTCGACCGACAATACCATCCCGATCAAGGAGAACGGATCGTCCCGCCATCACTGCCAGGTGTCGCAGCAGGGAGAGGCGTTCTTCGTGCAGGATCTGGGGAGCCGCAACGGCACCCTGCTCAACAAGAAGCAGATCACCAACCAAGAACTCGAAGACGGGGACGTGATCCAGATCGGCAAGACCAAGATCGTGTTCATGGCGGACAGCGGTGGTGCTGAGCCTGAGCTCGAACTGATGCCGGACTCGGAGGAAGAGAGCCCGCCGTCGCCCTCCAAGCGGCGGCGCCGAACGACCCGCCGCCGCCAGCTGGCCGACAGCGAGGCCGAGACCCGGCACGTGGCCAAGCTCGACCCGGATGCCGACAGTGGCGGACTGCAGATCGAGGGGGAGGAGCAGGAGAAGGACGGCTTGCTGCCCGGCCAGGACGAGCCATACTACCTCATCTGGTTCGATGGCGACGAGGAGCGCCCATTCGTGATTGGCGCAGCGGTCACCACCATCGGTCGGCTGTCCTCCAATAGCATTGCTCTGGGCGACGAGGTGGAGTCCGCCTCGGGCAAGCACGCCCAGCTGAGCTACGAGGATGGGACGTTTACCCTCAAGGACCTGGGTAGCACCAACGGCACCAAGGTCAATGGCATCAAGATCACCGAGCACACGCTCAAGGCGGGTGATCTGGTCGAGTTTGGCCGGGCGCACTTCGTCTTTCGCAACGAGTCCCATGAGGAAGACTCCAAACTCTCGACGATGACGGGCATGGAGATCCCGGATTACGGGGCATCCGTGACGCCGGTGTATGCGAGCCAAGGGGCACCCAAGTTCCTGCTGCCGTTTCTGGGTACCTTCCTCGGGATCGTCGGCATTGTCGGTGGCCTGAGTTTTTACGCGATTCAGGGGAGCAAGCCGGTCAAGCCGAAGGTCGCGGAGATCCCCGATAACCTGATACCACAGTACTCCTTCGAGGATGTGCAGGCGGATAAGCCGATCGGCTGGAAGCTGGGAGGCGAGGGAATTGGGGTCCGGGAGGTCGGTGATGCGCCGAGCGGCAAGCGGGTGCTGACCATCTCTCACGAGCCGTCCGACAACCAGATCCTGGCGGCTAGCTTCGACCAGACGATTAAGGTCAAGCGCTTCTTGCATTACCAGGTGGAGGCGCAGATCCGCCATACCCAGGGGCAGGGATATGCGGCGTTGCGGATCCAGTGGCTGTCGAGCAAGGACCCCTACTACAAGGTGGAAGACTACGTCGGCATGCTGCCCGCGGCCAAGGGCTGGAAGAAGGTGGTGGGGCTGTATACCGCGCCAGCGAAGGCGGACCACGCGCGGGTTGCCTGCCTGGCGATCGGCCCGGTCCAGGGGGCCGAGTTCGACGACGTGCTGCTGTCGGAGTCCAGCAAGAGGGGCGCCCCCATGCCCGAGGCGCTCGAGACCCCGAAGGGAAAAGTGCAGCTCGATCGCTCGGGTCTGGTGACGATCTATCGGGGGTCCAAGGAGCAGGTGTTCACGATGGGCCGCCTGCAGGTGGTCGACGGCGAAGGAAACCTGATCTACGACCAGGCGGTGATGATCGCCGACACGTCTCGCGAAGGGGATTCGGTGACCATCAGCGGTCGGATGCCGCATCTGCAGGGCGGAGAGGCGATGGATCTGAAGCTGACGATCACGCGGGGTGAGCAGGGCTTTTCGCTGGCCTACGCACTGGGTGACAAGAAGATCGAGGGAGCTAACGTGCGCTTTCTCAGTGCCGTCGGCGAGCTGGATGCGGCCAGTGCGATGGCGGTCGAGACGGAGGGTAAATTCGAGATGATCCGCGGCGAGTTCGTGCGCCCGCAGGTCTCTCTGTTCACCTGGAAGGGGGCCGAGAAGCACCTGGGGCTCTACCCCGAATCCCCTTATTTCCTGCGTTACAGCAAGGGCACGACCGTGCAGCTCTCGCTGTTCAGCCCGATGGAAGACGAGCACAAGCTGAGCTTCAAGCTGCGGCTCAACTTCGCCGAGGACAAGTCGGCGATGGACAACGCCTTCAAGCAGGCCTATGCGCTCAGGGACGGCGGCCAGATGGGTGAATCGTGCCGGGCGTTCAAGCAGATCATCCGCCGTTACCCGTTCATCGACGGCTCCAGCAAAGCGCGCAAGTCGATCGAGCGGATCGAGCAAGAGGCCGTTCGGGAGCTGGCCAAGCTGCGCCAAGGCTTCGTTCGCGGCCAGCACTTCAACCGCTCGAAGATGCTGATGGGGGTGCGGGAAGACCTGATGGCGTACCAGAAGCGATTCGAGGGCATGGCCGTGCTGGCTCAGTCCAAGGAGCTGACTGAACAGGTCAAGAATGCACTGACATCGGCCAAGAGCAGAGAGGTGGAGGCTCTGGCCAACCAGCTGATGCAGAAGGCCAAGGACTTTCGCGAGGCCCAGATGAACAACCTGGCCATCACGGTCTACAAGCGTGTCATTGAGCAGTGTGCCGGGACATCGCAGGCTGAAGATGCAGCCAAGGCGATTCAGGAACTTTTGCCCGCGGAGAAGGGGAACTAGTGGCCAAGACAGCCTGGGGGGTCGACGTCGGTTCGACCGGGATCAAGTTTGCCAAGCTCTCCGCGGACGGCGCGGGTGGTTTTGAGTTGCTCGACGTCGCGTTCTTCGCGACCGAGGGGGACTTCGGGCCGGAGTGGGCCGGACGACTGAAGGCTTTTCTGGCCGCCCGTAAGATGAAGGTCAGCAAGGCCGTGGTGGCGCTCGGCGGTAAGGACATCGTGATCGACATCACGGCTGTCCCGCGGGCCCCGGATTTCCGTCTGCAGAAGATGATGGAGTTGCATGTCGCCCAGTACGAGGAGCGGATGGAAGGCCACACGCTGTCGTTCGCCTGGGAACTACTGCGGATTCCGACTGGCATGCGGGACGAGCTGGTCACGATGGTGGCGATGGGGCAGGACGCCTATCTGGACGGGGTTCTGCGCGGCCTGCAGAAGGCGGGCGTCGGGGTCGCCAGTTTCACCCCCTCGCCGGCGGCGCTGATCAATGCTTACCAGAAGCTGGGGGAGCTCGGAGAAGGATATACCTACCTCGTCGACGTCGGGGAGAAGACTCTCTCCCTGGCGCTGGTGCGGGAGGGCGTCGTGCTGTTCGCGCGAAACATCCAGAGCGGCCTGGACATCTTCATCGAGCCGCTGATGGGCGCCCTGGAGGTCAAGCGCCCCCGCGCGATCCGCTATCTGGTGGAGGAGGGTAGCGTCGGCTCGGACGAGCAGTCGGATACCCTGGAATACAAGGGCGGTCGCGCGCTTCAGACCGGGGCCGAGCAGCTGGCTCAGGTGCTCTCCAGCTCGATCAAGTTCTGCCAGGTCAAGACTCGGCTGGCCAAGCTGGAGCCGGAGCGCTACATCCTCTCCGGCGGCGGCGCGCGGATGAAGGGCCTGGCCGAGTTCCTCGGTACTCAGACGGGCAAGGAAGTGGTGCTGCTCGACACCAGTGACCAGCTCGGCGCTGACAGAATGCCGGCGGACGCGACCGAGAACTACGAGGACGGCCTGACCTTCGCCGTTGCGGTGGGGGCGGCGCAGCAGGCGGCTGACCCCGCCTTCTCGCTCCAGCTGGTTTCGAGCGAGATGCGTCGCGTCCAGGCGTTCTACTCGCAGACGCTGGTGATGGCTCTCTCAGTGGCGGCGGCCGTGATCCTGCTGCTTCTGGCCGGCTTGGCCGCGAGCGGGCGCCACAGTGCCGAGAAGAAGCGAGAGAACAAGCTCAAGCATCTGAACGCGCAGTATCAGGGACGGGCCGCCAAGCTGAAGGAGCTGGACGCCGAGCGCAAGGATCTGGAGAAGAAGCTGGTGGAGGTCAATGCTCGAGTCAAGCCGGGCAGTCGCTACTTCCGAACGCTCTCGGTGGTGCAGCGCATACTGCCCGAGCCGATGTGGCTGCAGAAGATCGCGCTGAAGCGCAAGGGAGATGCAGCCAAGGGAACCGAGGAGGCATATCTGGAGATCCACGGCGTCGTCGAGGAGTCCAACCTGACACTGGGCGAGGTGGAGGACGAGTTCGAGGCGGCCCTCTCGGCCGACCCGGTCATTTCCAAGGTGGTTTACACCTTTCGGGACGACCAGCGCGTCTCGGGTCGCTCCAAGTTCATCATGGAGGTCCACTACAAGTGAACTGGATCAAGGAGAACAAGCAGTTCGTCGGATTCCTGTCCTCACTGCTGGCCTGCTTCATCTTCGGTGTCAGCTATGTCAATGGAGAGGCCGATGCGGGAGAGGACCTGGGTAAGGATAATCGCAAGGCGGAGCGGTTCGTCCGAGAGGAAGCGATCGATGCCGACAGTGTCAGTGGCCGGGAGCGGATCAACGCTCGGCTGAAGAGGTCGCTGGACGGGCTCCAGCAGACCTTCAGCTATCAGATCGATCCCGATCTGACCAAGGATGTCATGGCCGTTGAAGGGAGCGAGCTCGATCCGAACCGCTTGCAGATGGCGCTGCGCAAGGTGAAGGAGGAGCTGCGCGGCGGGATCCGCGTCCCGGACAACCTGGGCTTCCCGCAGAAGGTGCCGAAGACGACCGAGATTGCTCTCGCGCTCTGGCGGCTGGACATGGTCCGCCAGCTACTGCGCCAGGCCAAGAAATTCGGGGTCGACCACGTCCCGGACAAGGGCGGCATCAAGCTGCCGAAACACAACCTGATCGATCCGGGCAACTATCTGGAATACGCTCGGGTGGAGATCCGGATGGTCGGCAAGGCCGAGTCGCTGGCCAGCGTGCTGCATCAGCTTCTGCGTCCCGGCAAGTACATGACGATCGAGACGGCCGAGATCACCTACAACCCACTGGACAAGAGCAATCAGGTCCGTGGGTCCGTGCTGCCGCAGCTGAAGCTCGTGGTGCGGGCGCTGCGTCTCAACGAGGGCAAGACGCTGACCAAGACGATGCCCGAGGCCCAGTCCACTCAAGGCACCAGCCGCTACGGCAAATACAAGTTCAGGTAACTCGATGAGAGACATATACGAAAAATTCAATCTGAACCGCGAGAAGGTCACTTTCCTTCTCACGCTGCTGATCGTCGGGGTCTACGCCGGTGGGAAGATCATGAGTAGCAGCGGCGGACTGACGAGTTTTCAGCAGGGCCTGCTCAAGGAGATCCCGGTCAAGCCGCTGAAGAAGGGTTTGGGCGAGAAGGCCGGGTTGGTCACCGAGCCGGAGTTCGTCGATTACTGGGATCCCGACCGTAGCGGACCATTCTTTGTCGTGTCGGACTGGAAGAAGCTTCCGCCGGCCAAGCTAGAGTATCCCGCGTTGCCTGCGCTGCGCCGGGTGATGCTGCCACCGATCCCCGGACCCGCCGCCGCACGTCTTTATCAGCTGGCGCGGGAGTTTCCCGAGCACAAGGTGGAGATCGTTGACGAGGGGACCGGGGAGGCTGGAGGAGGGGAAGAAGAAGCCGGTGGCGGGGAGGAAGACGGCGGGAATGGAGACGGCGCTGGCAAGGATGCGATCGACGAGGAACAAAAGAAGTCCCGCTTCTATGGTGAGGTGCGCAAGCTCGATCAAGTCGACATGAAAGACGGCACGATCCACTTCGGCCGGATCATCGATGAGGACGGTGGCCAGCTGACGGTCGAGCTCAAGGGCAAGAAGGGTATGCGCGTGGCGCTGCTCAAGACCAAGATCGGAAAGGTCATCTCCCGGATCTCGCTCTCCGAGGTTTACGACAAGAAGCTGACCGGCCTTGGCGGCAAGGACGTCCTCAACGGTCTGGCCTGGATCGAGGACTGCATCGCGTTTGGCTTTCGCGAGGTCGCGGTCAAGCATCTCGCGCT
>CAZANL010000305.1:0-6032 GCA_964486115.1 uncultured Planctomycetota bacterium | reverse complement strand
TCGGCGATTGCCGCAGCGTTCAAGGTCGCGCGCAGCGCTGGAGAAGACGCGGTGATGGTCGTCTTGCTGCCGGACCACGGCAGCCGCTACCTGTCGAAGGTCTTCAACGACGAGTGGATGCGCGAGAATCAGTTTCTCGAGCCACGGATGGGACTGAAGGCGCGTGACCTGGTCACCCAGAAAGAAACCAACACCTTGCGTACGATCAGCGCCCAAGCCACGGCCGCCGAAGCGCTGAGCATGATCAAGAGATACGAAATTTCACAGATCCCGGTGACCAGAGAAACCCGGATGGTCGGATCGATCCGAGAAGACCAGCTGATCGACCTGCTGATGCGGCAGGAGAACTTGGACCAGATCCAGATCCAGGACGTGATGGCAGACCCACTGCCGGTCTTGACCGGCGACACCTCTGTCGAGCGTATTCGCCAGCATTTCCAGACCGGGGCTCCGGCCGTGCTCGTAGAGACCGGTAACTCGTTCGACATCGTCACCAAGTTCGACCTGATTCATACGTTATAACCACTCGTACTCGAGGCACCCCGATGCGTTTTTCGACGAAAACAGTCCATGCTGGCTGCCGACCAGACCCGGTCACGGGCGCGATCATGACGCCCATCTACTGCACCTCGACCTATGTCCAGGAAGGTCCCGCACAGCACAAGGGATACGAGTACTCACGGACAGGTAACCCGACGCGTTCGGTCCTCGAAAAGAACCTGGCTGCACTGGAAGAAGCGGCCTTCGGGCGCGCCTTCTCGTCCGGCTGCGCAGCGGCCGACGCCGTACTGCACACGCTCTCGGCAGGCAACCATGTCGTCGCGGGAGACGATCTTTACGGCGGCACTTTCCGGCTATTCACCAAGGCCTTCCAGCAGCTGGGCATCCGCTTCAGCTTCGTCGACACCGGCCGGATCGATGCTGTGGCAGAAGCGCTGCAGCCCGAAACCAAGCTGGTCTGGCTCGAAACCCCGACCAACCCGATGCTCCGCATTACCGACCTCACCGCCGTGTCGCAGCTAGCCCACGAACGGGGGGCGCTCTGCGTCGTCGACAACACCTTCGCCACGCCCTACCTGCAGAACCCACTGACGCTGGGCGCCGACTTGGTGGTCCATTCGACGACCAAGTACCTCGGCGGACACAGCGATGTGGTCGGCGGTGCAGCTGTGCTCAACGACCCCGAGCTGGACGAGCGACTCGGCTTCTACCAGAACACCGTGGGAGCCGTGCCCGGACCGATGGACTGCTTCCTGGTGCTACGCGGCGTGAAAACGCTGGCCGTTCGCATGGCGCGCCACTGTGAAAACGCACGACGGATTGCCTCGGTGCTCTCCGAGCATCAGCAGGTCAAGCGCGTGCACTATCCCGGACTCCCCGAACACCCTGGCCATCAGGTGGCCGCACGCCAGATGAAAGACTTTGGCGGGATGATCTCGTTCGAGCTGGAGGCCAGCCTGGAACAGAGCGTCTCGTTCGTTCAGGCAACCCACTTGTTTGCCCTGGCCGAGAGCCTGGGCGGTGTGGAAAGCCTGATCGAGCACCCAGCGTCGATGACTCATGCGAGCGTTCCACGGGAGCAGCGTCTCGCCGGCGGACTGGAGGATGGGCTGATTCGGCTCTCGGTCGGCATCGAGGACGTAGAGGATCTTCTAGAAGATCTCGAACGGGGTTTTTCGGCAATCTGATGGCCACCGTTTCCCTTGACGACGTCCTGCTGGAGCTGGAGGCCGAAACGCGTATTGGCCTGACGGGACCGGAGGAGGAGGCGCTGAGCGAGGCCCTACGCCGAATCGAACAAACGGTCCGCGCACAGACCACTCTGACCGTCCTCCGGTTCGCCGAGCCAGATGAGTACGTCGAGGATCTGACGATTCGACGAGCTGCCTCACCAGCGCTATCTCGGCTGGCCGAAATCGAACGAGAGGCCCGGCAGGTGCAGGAGGCGCGCGCTGACCCGTCCGCCAACATCCAGCAACTCGAGGAGGAATACCAGCAGCTCGTCATCGAGTACGACCGTCTCGGTGGCAAGCAGCTGCGCCAGCAGGTCCACGATGTGCTCTACGGACTGGGATTTCGGGGCAGTGACATCCGCCGGCCCGTGGCGCAGCTATCCGACGCAGAGCTGTTCCGGCTAACACTGGCCCGTAGACTGCTGACCCCCTGCGACGTGCTGCTGCTGGACCAGCCCACTCGCTATCTCGCTCCGGCCGCCAAACGGTGGCTGGCGCTGATGATCACGAGCAACGCCGAGATGACGGTCGTCGTCGTATCGGAAGACGAGACCTTCTTGGGCCAGGTGGTGGATCACCGGGTGTCGCTGACTGGCAGCCGCCTGACCCGGGTCTCCCCCAGCAGGCGGATGCCGCTCCCCAGGATCAAACCCGAAGAGCCGAAATCAGCACCCTCCCCCACACAGCCACATCCCGGGGAGATGGACACCGGCTCGCTGAAACTGCGCGTCAAGGAGACCGAACAACGCTTCGAGCGAGTCCGAGATGTCCTGTCGCGACCAGACACCTATCAGCAGGAGGATGCAGATCAGCGAATTGCGGCCCTGACCGAACAGCACCATGCGATCGAAGAAGAGCTGATGGCGCTGTACCAGGAACTGGAGCGCCGCCAAGGCAAGCCCGTTGACCCCCACCCCCCCGATTGATACACTCCGCCCGCTGATGACAATAAAAGTCGGAATCAACGGTTTCGGACGCGTGGGTCGTAATATCCTCCGGGTCCTATGCGCGCGAGAGGGCATCGAGGTTGTCTCGATCAACGACCTGACCGCCCCCGAGACGCTGGCCTATCTGTTCAAATACGACTCGGTCCATGGGACCTACCCCGGAACGGTCGAATCGGTCGAAGACGGCATCCTCGTCGACGGCCGGAAAATCCGCTGCCAGAACGAGAAAGACCCGGCCAACCTCGGCTGGTCAGAGTTGGGGGCCAGCTATGTCGTGGAATCGAGCGGTCGATTCACGCGCCCCGAGGATCTCCAGAAACACCTCACCGCCGGCGCCCAAAAGGTGATCCTCTCGGCGCCAGCGAAGGGCGAACTGGACGCGACGGTCGTGATGGGCGTCAACCATGACATCCTCCAACCCGAGCACCGGATGATCTCCAACGCCAGTTGCACCACCAACTGCCTCGCACCCCTGGCCCAAGTGCTGCATGATCGCTTCGGTATCGTCCAGGGTCTGATGACGACGATACATGCCTACACCAACGACCAGAGCACGCTGGACATGGTGCACAAGGACCTGCGCCGGGGCCGGGCAGCAGGCGTCAACATCATTCCGACGCAAACCGGTGCGGCCAAGGCTGTCGGCCTGGTCATTCCCGAGCTCGCCGGCCGTCTTAATGGCATGGCAATGCGCGTTCCGGTCGAGGACGGATCGGCTGTCGACCTGGTCTGTCAGCTGGAACAGCAAGCGACTGCCGAAGAGATCAACGAGGCGGTCCGAGAAGCGGCCAGCGGAAGCCTCGCCGGCATCCTCGAGTACACAGAGGCGCCGATCGTCTCGAGCGATGTCAAAGGCAACCCCCACTCGTCGATCTTCGACGCCGGCAGCACGATGGTGCTCAAGGGGGGCTTGGCCAAGTGCCTCTCGTGGTACGACAACGAGTGGGGCTTCTCGAGCAGGGTGGCCGACCTTCTGACCTACATCGACAGCCTGACGTAGACATGCGCAACTTGAACGAGATCGAGCCGAGAGGCAAGGTCGTCTTCTGCCGTGTCGATTTCAACATGCCGATAGCGTCCGGCGAAGTGGTCAACGAAGCGCGCCTGGTGCGCGCTCTGCCAACGATCAACAACCTGCTCGCACAAGGAGCCCGGCTCATCCTGGCCAGCCACCTGGGCCGACCAAAGGGGCGGGTGGTCGAGGATCTGCGGATGACGCCAGTCGCCCACCAGCTTCAGTCGCAGCTGGACTGCCCGGTCAAGCTGGCAACCTGCGTGACCGGATCGGATGTTCAGCACCAGCTGGCTGGGCTGGGTCCGGGCGAGGTGCTGCTGCTCGAGAACCTACGCTTCGATCCCGGTGAGAAGTCCGGCGACTTGCCCTTCGCCGAACGGCTGGCCGAGAACGTCGACCTGTACGTCAACGAAGCCTTTGCCTGCTGCCATCGCTCGGATGCATCGATCGTGCAGCTTCCCCGGCTGCGCCCCGGGTACGCTGGCCTGCTGCTGGAACGGGAGATCAACTCCTTTCGGGAGCTGCTGGACAACCCTCGGCAGCCGTTCTATCTGGTGGCCGGTGGCGCCAAGGTGTCGGACAAGATCCCATTGCTGGAGAACCTGCTCGATCTCGCCCAGGGCATCGTCATCGGAGGTGCGATGGCCTACACCTTCCTCGCAGCCGAGGGCAAGCGGGTCGGCGCGTCACGCGTGGAGGTAGACCTGGTCGAGACTGCGGCGGGCTATCTGGAAAACGCAGCGAGCCGGGGCATCGACGTGATCCTCCCTCTCGATCATACGGTCGCTCAGGAGGCGTCGCCCGAGGCACCACACAAGCTTGCCGACGAGATCGAAGACGGCTGGATGGGCCTCGACATCGGGCCCCAGACCGTGGCCAAGATCGATGCGGCGTTGAGCGCCGCGGGCACCGTATTCTGGAACGGTCCGATGGGGTTGTTCGAGATGGCGCCCTTCCGGACCGGTACTCGTGCCGTCTGCGAGTCACTGGCCCGCTGTTCCGCAACGAGCGTCATCGGCGGTGGCGACACCGTGCGTGCAGTCGAGGAGTCCGGTCTTGCCAGTTCGATCAGTCACATCACGACCGGTGGCGGCGCATCGCTAGCCTTGCTCTCTGGCGACGAGTTGCCAGGCCTGGTCGCACTTCGAGAATCATCAGCATGATGCAACGCCGACCCATCGTCGCCGAACAGCCAGCAGGTATCCGTATCCTGCCATCACTACTGAGCTGCGACTTCGCCCGAATGGCGCAGGAGGTCGCAGACGTCGAGGCAGGAGGGGCGGACGTGCTCCACGTCGACGTGATGGACGGCCATTTCGTACCCAACATCACGATCGGTCCGGTGGTGGTCAAGTGGCTACGCAAGGTGGCGCAGACCCCACTCGACGTGCACCTGATGATCAGCGACCCACTGTCCTACGTGGATCCCTTTCTGGCGGCTGGCAGCGACCTGATCTCGTTCCATGTCGAGGCAACCAACGACCCCCGACAGGTGATCGACAAGATCCGTGCGGGAGGCGCCGAGGTCGGGTTGGCGATCTCCCCCGACACACCTGCGGACGAGGCGCTGCCGCTCCTCGACCAGGTGGACATGGCGCTGGTGATGACCGTTTATCCCGGCTTCGGTGGACAGAAGTTCATTCAGCCGATGCTGGACAAGATCCGTCAAATCCGCAAAGCTGCCGGTCCGGACTATCCAATCGAAGTCGATGGCGGCATCGATCCGGAGACGATCGGCGCGGCGCGGGAGGCCGGCGCGAACATCTTCGTCGCCGGGACGGCCGTCTTTGGACAGCCTGACCGTGGAGCCGCGATTCGCAACCTGAGAAACCGAGCAGGAGCCTGACAGATGGACTGGAAGAAGTGGCGAACAACCCGAGCGCGCAAGAAGAAGGACCTGCCAGCCGACCTCTGGATGCGCTGCAAATCCTGTGGGAGCACCGTCTACAAGAAGGTCGTCGAGGAGAGCATCCGAGTCTGCCCCGAGTGCAACTATCATTTCACGATCAGTAGCGCAGACCGAATCGAGCTGCTGCTCGATGAAGGCAGCTTCGAGGAGCACTTTACCGACATCGAGCCGGGCGATCCTCTATCGTTCAACGCCAACGCGGCGTACACCAAGAAACTGGAAGCCGCCCAGAAGAAAACCGGCATGAAGGACGCTGCCGTCGTCGGCACGGCCAAGCTGAACGGGATCGAGATCGTCATCGGCTTCACCGATCCCTTCTTCATGGTCGGAAGCATGGGCTCGGTGGTCGGGGAAAAGCTGACCCTAGGCTGCGAGATGGCCCACGAGCGAGCAGCACCCTACATCGTCGTCTGTGGCTCGGGCGGCGG